>CAOJDZ010000124.1 GCA_948433815.1 uncultured Clostridia bacterium | reverse complement strand
AAATTATTTGGAAAAATATTATATGTTTTACAAATAGATAAAGATAATAAAGAATTTATAAAGTATAAAGAAATAATTAATAAATTGATTAAAGACTATAATTAATATAGTAATGAACTCTACAAAATGTAGGTACTCTAATATTTTTTCAAATGCTATAATTTATTCAGGTGATTAAAATGAATTTAGGAAATAGAATAGTAACTTTAAGAAAAAAGAAAAATTGGACTCAAAGCGAAGTAGCTAATAAACTTTTTGTAGTAGATAAAACAATATCAAGTTGGGAATCTAATAGAACAGAACCTAGTCTTGAAACTATTATTAAACTAAGTGAATTATTTGAATGCAGTGCTAGCTATTTAATTTATGGAAATACTGAAAAAAATAATTTAGAAACAGAAATAAAAATTAAACTATCAAAGGATGAATTCACTAAAATTGATTTATTCTTAGAAAATAATAGTGAGTTTTTAAATGAAACTAATCAAATAGATACATACTATCAACCAACTTATAGAAAATTTTTAACTGAAAATGGAAAAGAAATAAATGAATGGTTAAGAATAGGAATAAGAGGTAATAAAAAAATAATTAATTATAAATATTGGCATCAAAATAAATACTGTGATGAGTTTGAAGTTGAAATAGATGATGAGAAAAACTTAGATAAAATTTTTAAAATCTTAGGTTTAGAAACCATCGCAATAGTAGATAAAACAAGAAAAAAATATTTATATTTAAATAAATATGAAATATCTTTAGACTATGTTGAAAACTTAGGATATTTTATAGAAATAGAAGTAAAAAATTATAATTCTACTGCTCTAGAAGAATATGATAAATTACTTAAATTAGCAAAAGATTTAAACTTAAATTTAGATAACATTGATAAAAGAGGATACCCTTATCATTTTATTTATAATATTAAAGTATTGAATTAATTATAAAAAAATAATATTATAGAAATATGATACAAAAAGAAGCAATATTAATAAAAGTAGATATTTTATATTATATGTGGAAACGAGGACGTCTCGGCGGAGAATTTATGCCTGAAGATGAAAACCCTAATTTAGAAAAAGATTCTTTAGAGAATTATTTATACTTTACTTTACCTATGGCTTTAAACTATCAGAGAAATAGTTATACATTATGGGAAAGCGCGAATAAAACATATATGGATGGCGAAACTAGATTTGTATTTAATCCTTCATCTTGTTTAGAAAAAAGTTTTGAAGAAGTCCAATATGCACTTACAAAATATAAAGTGGCGCTTCAAAAACAGAAACAAACAGAAATATGGTTATCACTTTGTAATACTTTTATGGAATTATTTAATGGAGATATAAGAAAGTTATTTGATACACTAGACAATGATGTTGATAAAATAAGAGATTTCATACAAAAAGATAATAAAAAGAAATTCCCTTATTTATCAGGTACAAAAATATGTAATTATTGGCTTTTTGTTATTTGGCAGTATACGAATAGAAATTATAAAAATATAGAAAATTTAACAGTAGCCCCAGACACTCATGTTATTAAAGCCTCACATAAGTTAGGTCTTATTAATGACGAAGAATTAAATAGTTCTAATGTACAATCAATAGTTATAGACAAATGGAATAAATTATTTAAAGGAACAAAATATAAACCTATAGATATTCACACAGCACTTTGGTTATGGAGTAGAAATGGATTCATAGACTTAGATGAAAAAGTATTAAATAATAACTTAGTGGGAGGAATTAAATGAATAAAATAGATAACTTTGGAGATAAGGTATTAGTCTTTAATAAAACTCTTTCTAAAGTAACAATACCTTTACCTGAAGGATTTAAAATAGTCAACCCATTTAATGGAAGTCAAAAAGATTTAGTAAATAATGTTACAGAAGTTTTCTATAAAAAATATTATAATGATAAAAAGAAACGAAAAATGATACTCGGTAGTTCTCCAGCTAGAAAGGGTTCAGCAGTAATAGGAGTTCCATTTGAAGATGCAACCCATTTACAAAATGAAACAGGGATATTTATTGATAACTTTTATATAAATAAGTCTTCGTCAAACTTTTTATTTGAAGTTATGAATAATTATGGTGGTATTAATAAATTCTATTCAGATTTTTATATGAATTTTGTTTGTCCTTTAGGTGTTGCTAAAATAAATAATAATGGAAAAGAAACTAATATTAATTATTATGAGAATAAAACTTTAGAAAATAGCCTATATGATTTTATTGTGAATTCTATTAAAACACAAGTTGATTTCGGTATAGATAATTCAGTTTGTTACTGTATAGGCAGTGGAGAAAATTATAAGTTTTTAAAAAAACTAAATGATGAATATAAATTATTTGAAAAAATCATACCATTAGAACATCCAAGATTTATAATGCAATATAATAAAAATCGCAAAGATGAATTTATAGAGAAATATATTGAGGCTTTAAAAAATAATTAAAAAAATTGGCATAACTTTTTTTGAGTAGGAAATTTAATTCTTAGTAATTTAAAAAAACTCTAATTAATTTTAGAGTTTTAATTTTAAATCCATATTATTTATTAACATATCTAAACTTGTTTTATCAAAATTAGTTAACACATAAGTCTTATTATCCACAATTAAATCTGAAGCACCATTATAAATATAAGTTGCGATTTTTTCTCCTTCTTTATTATAAAATTGTAATTCATTCCCAGGAAAAGGCAGACTAACTGCACCTGTCCATTCTTCAGATTTAATAAAAATATCAACAATTTTATTAGTTTTATCTTTATTTAATTCTTTAATTTTACTAAGCCGTATTTCTCCAATCTTTTCATCAAATTCTCTTTTATACATAACTATAGTTTTAGTATCTTTAAGCACATTTATTGCCTCTTTAAATTCTTTACTTTTATAACAAGGAATTTCTTCTTTATTAAAAGAACACCCTAAAGTTATAAAAATACAAATAATTATCAAAATAAATTTCTTCATAAATCATCTCACAAAATTATAGAATTTAATAATAGATTTAACCCTAACCAGTCAATATTTTCTGTCTCAATATCAAAGTTAATATTATTATATATAAATTCCACAATATATTTTTTTTCATATTGATAAATTAAAATTTCATGATTATTAACAACTGATTTATCATTATTTTCGCTCAAAAAATAATAATCTCTAACTGGTTCATTATCTTTAGAAAAAGATATTATTATACTTTTAACTGGATTTAATAATTCTAGTTTATAATTTATTAAATGTTTATTTTTATCAAGTATCTTTTGAAATTCAGTTATCTCATAATCTTTGAATTCAATATTATTAAGAAAACAATATTCTTTAGAAATTTCATTTATAGAAATCTCTTCATAATATACTTCAGCATCTAAGGAAACTTCATTGAAACTATTAACTTGAT
>CAOJDZ010000123.1 GCA_948433815.1 uncultured Clostridia bacterium | reverse complement strand
ATAAATAAAGAAAGTAAATTTGTATTAGATTACTTTAACGTAAAAGAACCTAAATATTTAAATGATGTAAAATTACAAATAAAAGATCTAAACTTTAGAAAAAACTGTTACATGAATGAAAAATCTTCTATTGAAGAAGTATATGATTTTATGTTAAAAGAAAGTACAACAGGAGTACCTATAGTAGATGATAATGGTAAACTAGTAAACTTAATTACCGCTAAAGAAATATTAAGAAGACTTATAAATGTAGGTGATAACACTCTAGAAACTAGTTATGAAAATGTACTAAAAACCTTAAAAGGAGAAAAAATAGTAAAAAGTACAAATGAAATTAGAGGGTCTATAACCGCAGTATCATTCGCACATTCTACTTTTGAAAGTACAGTAAACTTAAGTAGTGAAGATATTATAATAGTAGGAGATAGACATTATATAATTGATCTTGCTATCAAAAATAAAGTAAGCTTAATAATATTAATAGGAAATTCTGACATAAAAGAAGAACATATTGAACTAGCTAAAAAGAACAAAGTAAACATCATAAGAACAAGCCTAGATACATTTGAAACATCAAGATTGATTATGTATAGTAATTATATAAGAAAAATATTAAATGAAACAAGTCCATATACTATAAACATAAATGATTACTATGATAACTTTGAAAAATGGAGTACAGAATTAAAAATAGATAACTATCCAGTATTAGATAAAAATGGAAATTGTAAAGGATTATTAAGAAAATCAGAAATTAATAAATTAAATAAAAAGAAAGTAATTTTAGTAGACCATAATGAATCTGAACAAAGTGCTATAGGTTTAGATGAAGCAGAAATTATTGAGATAGTTGACCATCACAGAATTGGAAGAATAAGTACTAATGCTCCTATAAACTTTAGAAATATGACAGTAGGTTGTACTAATACTATAATTTATTATTTATATAAAGAAAATAATGTAAAAATAACAAAAGAAATCGCAGGACTTATGATATCCGCTATAATATCAGACACTTTATTATTCCAAAGTCCAACATCTACTGAAATAGACAAAAAAGTAGTAAGCGAATTAAATAAAATATGTAAATTAAATTTAGAAGAATATGCTATGAAAATGTTTAAAGCAGGTACAAGCCTAGATGGACTTAGTGTTAAAGAAATAATTAACGGAGACTCTAAAACATTTGTCTCTAATGATACAAACTTTACTGTTAGCCAAGCATTTACTATGGATTATGAAAGCATATTTAATAGAAAAGATGAATTCATAAAAGAAATAGAAAATTCTAAAGAAAATAATAAAGTTAACCACTTTGTATTTGCAATAACTGACATAATAAAAAATGGTTCATATCTTTTATATGATAATGAAAGTGAAGAATTAGTTAAAAAAGCATGGAATCTTAAAGAAATAAAACAAGGAGTATTCATTAATAACTGTGTAAGTAGAAAACAACAAATTGTCCCATCTATTATGAATGCTTTAGAAAAATAAACATAAATGTGCTATAAAAAGCACGTTTTTTCTTGTGAGAAAATTATTTTTATCTTTAAAAATATAAAATTATTTGTTATAATTAAGAAGAACAATAAGTGAGGGATGTATGAAACAGATAATAACAAGTTTAGATTTAGGCTCAAACAGCATAAAAATTATTGTTGGCGAAATTTATAAAAATGAATTATTTGTTTTAGCGTGCTCTGAAGTTAAAAGTAAAGGCATAAAAAAAGGTCTTATCGTAGATGGAGAAAAGACAGCATTAAGTATAAAAGAAGCATTTAAAAGGGCTGAAGATGTACTTGGAATTAGAATAGATAAAGTTATAGTAACTACACCTTCATATTATGCCGATTTTATAAAAGGAGAAGGATACACTACAATAACTAGAGAAGACAAAATAGTAAATGGATATGATATAACAAAAGCATTACAAGCATCAGTTTACAATAGAATAAGTCCCAATTTAGAATTAGTAAGTGTTAGTCCAGTAGAATTCATAATAAATGATCAAGAATTCATGAAAGACCCAAAAGGAGTAACAGCATTCAAACTTGGTGTTAATAGTATACTAGGAACAGTTCCTAAAAAGAATGTTTATACTTTAATTAGTATATTAGAAACTCTTGGAATAAAAGTAGTAGACTTAGCATTTGGAGGTCAAGCGGATTATTTTCAGTTTAGACTTCCAGAATATAAAGATAAACTGGGTGCTGTAATAAATATAGGCGCAGGAAAAACAGAAATAAGTATAATAAATGAAGAGATTTTAGTTAGTACTGAAGTATTAGATGCGGGTGGTAAAAACATAGATAGAGACATAAGTTATATATATGATTTATCCCTAGAAGATAGCCGAAAATTAAAAGAAAAATTCTCATTAGCGCACAAAAGTAACGCAAGTACTAGCGAAATAGTCGAGTGCTTGACAAAGAATGGTGAACATATTAAAATAAATCAATATGAAGTTAGTGAGATCGTATATTCAAGGATAAGAGAAATATTAGAACTTTCTAAAAAACAAATAAATCTCTTAACAAAGAAAGATATAAGTTATATAATAATAACTGGGGGTACTACTGAGATAGACGGATTTAATAAAGTTTATCAAGAAATATTTGGAAAAAATGCCTTGATTACTAGAGTTGAAACTTTAGGAGTTAGAAATAATAGGTATAGTAGTGCCTTAGGAACAATCAAGTTATATGCAGATAAATTAAAATTTAGAGGATTAGTTGCTTCCACTATGGATGAAGTAGAACAAGAAGAATTATTTAGTGAGAAGAAGAAAATAGACGGAAATAGTTTGTTAGGAAAAGTATATAGTTACTTTTTTGACAATTAAGGAGAGTGTAAGATGGAAGGTAATTCATTAGAAATGTTACAAATAGCAAAAATAAAAGTCATCGGTGTAGGCGGTGGCGGATGTAATGCTGTTAATAGAATGATAGAAACTGGTTTAAGGGGAGTAGAATTTATAGTTGCAAATACAGACTTGCAAATTTTAAACACTTCTCTTGCTGAAACTAAATTACAAATAGGAGCATCTATAACTGATGGTCTAGGCGCAGGTGCAGATCCTGAAGTAGGTAGAGAAGCTGCTCTTGAAAGTAGAAATGAAATAGAAGATGCTTTAAGAGGCGCTGACATGGTATTTGTAACTTGTGGTTTAGGAGGAGGAACAGGTACAGGGGCCGCTCCAGTAATCGCAGAAATAGCACAAGGCTTAGGTTGCTTAACTGTTGCCATTGTAACAAAACCTTTTAAATTTGAAGGTAAAAAAAGAATGGATCATGCTTTAGTAGGATTAGATGAACTAAAGAAACACGTTGATACTTATGTAGTAATTCCTAATGATAGATTAAGAGATATAATTGATAAATCAACACCAATGACAGATGCATTTAAAGAAGTAGATAATGTTTTAAGA
>CAOJDZ010000122.1 GCA_948433815.1 uncultured Clostridia bacterium | reverse complement strand
GGTGAATACACGAGCGCTTTTGATACTATGAACACAATTCCAAATTTAGGATTCAAAAAATACACGACAAAAGTAGAAAGAGAAGGGGAAAGTTTAATTAAAATCCCTCCACATTTTTTAGAAGTAGATGACCTAGCAATTCTTCTTTCCGTAACAGATGCTGACCAAATACCAGTTTTAGAAAAAACACTAAAATTAGTTTATATATTTACAAGTAATGAACCTAAAGTAAAAGAATACAAAAATGATATAATCGCAAAATGCTTATTAGACATATTAACAAGTGGAAAAAGTGGCGCATCTATGAGAGACCAAATAGTCGCAGTTTTATCTCATTATAACACTGACACTCTTAACTTAGACTCAATAATAAAACAACCAGGTTATGATAGAACTTTAAAACAATGTTTACTAATTGATGATCAAGGAAAAATGAATTCAATATTATTAGTAACTGAATTCTTAAGACAATTTGAAAAAATATCACTAGATAATGTAGTAATAGGTGAAGGATTTATATACACTTTAGACGACTTATACTATGCTCTAGAATTCGCACTAATAAGTGAAGGAACAATAAACAGTAACGTATCATATAGTAAAAATAATATATTAAAAACTAGACTCCAATCAATTATTAATGGTAATAACAGTGACATCTTTAAAATAAATGAATACATTACAAAAGAAGACTTTGTAGAAAAAATATTTAAAAAACCAGATGGAAGTAAAGCCCAACTTATTAACATTAATTTAAGTCACGTAGATGATAGATTCGCGCGTATATTAACAAAACTATACTCAAAACTATTCTTTAACTATACGACTAAACTAAATAAAAGAGGTACATTTAGTATAAACATAATACTTGAAGAAGCCCATAGATATGTCCAAAATGACAATGACATAAACATAATTGGATACAACATATTTGATAGAATAACAAAAGAAGGAAGAAAATATGGAACTTTATTAACATTCATAACACAAAGACCTAGTGAACTATCTGCTGCTTCCTTAAGTCAATGTTCTAACTTCATAGTATTTAGATTATTCCATCCTAAAGACTTTGAAATAGTTAAAGGAATAAGTACTAATGTAACTGAAGAATCTCTTGAAAAATTAAAAACATTAAACCCTGGTTCATCAATGGTATTTGGAACTGGCTTTAAAATTCCACTTTTAGTAAAAATGGAACTACCAACTCCTATGCCTGAAAGTACGAGTTTAAAACTAAATGAACTATGGTATTAAGGCGGTGATATCTTGAAAAATATAAGATCAGTAATATACATAATATTAATAATTGTATTAACTTCTCTAGGAACTTTAGGCTTAATAAATGCAAAAACTATAGACGATAATAAAGTAACTACTGAACCTAAAGAAGATGAGAATACTATAATATTAAAAGATAAAAATTTAAATGAATCAAAATATGAATTATTAGTACACATGAATAATGATATTTCATGTCAAAATGAAGAATGTGAAAAATTAGTTATAATAAAAACCAAAACACCAAATGCTAAAATATTAGACAAAAAAGATTATGCTAATTACATCTTAATCTATGATGAAGTCATAAAACTAATAAATTTAAATACTAGAAATTTTGAACAAATAAATATAGATTATTCCAGATTAAATACTTATTCTATAAACTTAGAAAATGAAAGTGAAATAGAAACAGAAAATCAAAATAAAAAGGTACTAAGTATAACATATAATAATAGTAATACAGTAGGATACTATGACTACAAAACTAAAAAGAATACACAAAATAATGAATATCAAAATATTAAAAAGATAAATAATTATTACATTAATACAGATGAAAATAATAAAATGACTTTAATAAATATAAAAGGAGAAACCTTATTCACACTTGATGAAATAAACACAAATGTTATTAACAAAATAACAGAAGTAAATAATCTTATCCACATAGAATACAATGATGGTAATAACTTAGTACTTCTAACTTATAATTTTGAAGGAACTCGCATATCTAGAATTAGAGGTGCATTTACTGAAATAGTACCAAAAGATAGTGAAATATATGCGTACAGTAATGATACATTAACAATTTATAATACTAATGGAAAAGTAATTAAAGTATTAGATTTATTACTATATAATGTTAAATATATATATGAATCTTTAATATTTGGAATAAAGAATAAAAATTTAATAGTAATAAATTTAAAAACAAACAATGAAACTGAAATAGTAGAAATAACAAATAAAGTTATAGAAGAAATAGAGTATAAACAAAGTGGAAAACATTCAAGTAATAAGAATAAACCAGGAATTTATATTACATTAAAAAGTGATACGTCAAAAGAAGAATATGTATACAATTTAAAAACAGACAAAATTGAAAACTTCAGTCTAAATTAACTGAAGTTTTTGTATCTTTGTTACTAGAATGTAATGTTAACTTACTTAAATCTTCTCTAAATTCTTCACAAAATATCTTAGGATCATAATTAATTCATTCTAACATAGATCTGAGTTCTTGTTTAAAATTCTCATCTTGAGAAAGGGCGGCAATAGCCATTACACCCTTTAGGCCTGAATAAAACCATACTTTTTTAGAATTAAAGGTTTGTAAATCTTCTAGAGTTGTATCAGTAATTGAGAGGTAACTATAAGAGTTTTTATAATCTTCGCTTTCAAAACGTTGAACATTAGATGGTCTAAATAAATCATAGTAAACATCTTCTCTAAATCTATAAAGAGAAGAAGGGTCATATATCCACCCATTATATGAAACAAAAAAGTGCCAACTATCATCTTTTCCATAAAGTAGTTCTAAATTTTTTAAGTCTGCTCTAACTAACGTAGCGCCTTGTAATCCAGCGGCAATAAATAAACTTCTATCTTCACATTGTCCAGGCATTCCATAAGTAGGCTTCAAATATTTAAGCCAAATAGACAGAGTAGCACCACAAAAATAAATATTATCAAGTCTATCATATAAGTCCTGTTCAAAAGGAACGATTGTCCCATTATTTAATCCTTGTTGCATTTTTATTTTTAACGCCCTAAAATATAAATTCTTTCTTAAATTTGCTAACATAATAATCCTTCAATAATGCCCTATATTATACTATTTTAAAAAGTAATATCAAGTTTCAGTATTTATTATTAGAAAATTTTGTGATAAAATGAAATAAAAGGAGAATGCTATGCATAATTTATTTAGAAAGAGGAAAAAAGAAGAACAAAAAGAAGTAAATATAGGAAGACCAATCTATCTATCTTTTCTTGAGAGTAACCCTAGTGAAAGGACAATAAAAGAATATTGGCAAGATACAAATGGAAGAATACCTAGATTTAATTCATGGGATGAATTATACGAATTTTTAAGAGATAATAGACAACCTTTAAATGTAAAACTAGAAGTAATAAAAAATATTGAAATTCCAAATGAAAA
>CAOJDZ010000121.1 GCA_948433815.1 uncultured Clostridia bacterium | reverse complement strand
GTAAATGATATATTAGAATTATCAAAAAATGAAACTAATATGAAAACACTTATAAAAGAAAAATTTGACTTAACTGAATTAATAGAAACTATAATTCATAGATTTGATTATTTAAAAGAACAAGAAAACTACAACTTTATATTTAAAGTTAAAAAGCCAGTAATGATTAATGCAGATAAAAATAAAATAGAACAAGTAATATATAATTTAATAATAAATGCTATTAATTATACAGGTAAAGACAAAAAAATTATTATTAATATAGAAGAAAGTAAAAAACATGTGAGAGTTTCGGTCAAAGATACTGGTAAAGGAATAAATGAAAGTGAAATAGATATGATTTGGGACAAATACTATAAAAACGAAAAACATCACACAAGAAACAAAGTAGGAACAGGTTTAGGACTTTCAATTGTTAAAAGCATACTTATTAATCACGGATTTAGTTATGGAGTAGAAAGTAAAAAAGGAAAAGGTACAAAATTCTATTTTGATGTAAATTTATAAATTTCTCTAAATTATCACAAACCTTTCACATACACCTGATAAACTTATAAACAGATGGAGGTGATAAAGTTTAAGAGAAAAGAATTATTGTAAATATACAATCCTCTAAAAACACATAGATCAATAAATCTGAAAAAGAGACAAATTTTTAAGATGTCTATTTTAATATGTAAAAAGTATTATATATTTTTATTTTTAAATTCCATAACTATTTTCTCTATATTACAAACTAATTCTTCTAAAGTATTATACTCTATAATATTATTAGTAATACATTTTAATGAAGAATTTGGCTTAATACCTTTTTTATAAAAACAATAGATAGGAATATTATCATCACTTGCCCAACCAAGCTCAATTCCAAGCCCAGTCGCAGTATGTGAAACTTCTGCGATAAATAAATCTAATGTATTATAAAAGTTTCTTTCGAATTTATCATTATTGTTATTTTGATGTGGAAAAATTAACGTTTCTTCTTTTAATTTCTCGCTTTCAAGAATAGGTTTATAATATTCATTTTCATAATCAAGTTTCTTAGAATGTCCAAAATATATTCTCACAATTATACCTCCTATATAATAATTATAAAAAATTAAAGTCTAATTGTAAATTCACAAAATTTAAAAATATTTTTCACAATTCTTTCACATACACTTGATAAACTTATAAACAGATGGAGGTGATAAATGTTTAAGAGAAAAAGAATTATTGTAAATATACAATCCTCTAAAAACCTATAAAATCACATAGATCAAAAAACTGATAAAGAGACATGAAAAAAAGATGTCTCTTTCTTTTAACTTTTTTCTACATATTTTTTGTAATAATTGACTTTAAATATAAACTAATGTAAAATTATTTTAGGATAGAGGTGGCTAATGTGAAAAAAACTTTAAAAAGTTTAGATTTAAACTTGATAAGTGGGTTAATATTAGGAATAATAGTTTTAATTATGGGTGTAGTAGTAATGGTATTTAAATCATTTGGACTCATAGATATAGTTTTATATGTTTCAATACTATTTTATATCTACGCTTTATTTAGTACTATAATGTACTTTGTAAGAAGAAAAGAAGGAGATTATGAATTACTTTTATTATCACTAATAAACATAATCGCAGCAACATTTATGTTTGTATTCAAAAAAGATAATCCGCCTATGATTCTAGGCGCAGGAATGTCTATTTATACAATACTTTTAGTGGCTAATCGTGGATGCAAAATAATTTTACTTAAAAATCAAAATAACTATATGTGGACTGTCAAATTCATAGTGACATTCTTAATCGCATTTTTAGGAATGCTAACTACATTTAATCTATTTAATGAAGTAACAGTACAAACTATGATGTATGGTTTCTACTTTATGAGTTTAGGCTTCATGCTAACAATAGAAAACATAATAGAAATATTCATAACTGATGCTACATTTAGAAAAATATTATCAAAAGTCTTAGATGAACCAAATGACTTCGAGTTAGAAGAAGTAGAAGAAACTGTTGTTAATAAGAATGCTGTAAAAGGATCAGCAAAAAATATGTCAACTGTAAAAAGAACAAAAGAAACTGAAATAAAAATAGAAGAACCTAAAAAGAAAGCAGGACGTCCTAAAAAAGAAACAGCTAAAGCACAAGTTGAAACTAAAGTAGTTAAGAAAGAATCAGTAAAAACTTCTACAAAGACAAAAGAACCTGTACAAAAAGTAGAAATAACAAATAAAACAAAAATAGAAGAACCAAAAAGAAAAGCAGGAAGACCTAAAAAAGAAACAATAATAGAAACACCAAAGAAAAAACCAGGAAGACCAAAGAAAGTTAGTTAAGTTCGAGATTACGAACTTTTTTTCTTTAATTAAAAATGATATACTTATAATAATAGAGGTGTTATAAATGGAATATTTAGATTATTATGATGAAGAAGGAAACTATCTAGGGTATGAAACGAGAGAAAAAGTGCATGAGCTAGGACTTTGGCACAAAACAGTTCATAATTGGTTATACACTGACAAAGGAGAAATCGTTTTTCAAATAAGAAAAGATTTAGGAAAATTCTACACTACATCATCTGGTCACGTAAGAAAAGGAGAAACAATAGAAGAAGCATTTAGTAGAGAAACAGAAGAAGAAATAGGATTAAAAACTAATCCTAATGAAGCAAAACCTATTTGTTTTGTAACATGGATTAAAGACACTGTAAAAACAGATGGTAAAATTATAAAAGACCGCGCAAAATCTACATTTTTAATGTCAGAATACAAAGGAGATTTTAATGACTTTAATTTTGATCCAGAAGAAGTAACAGGAGTGGTTTTCTTAGATGCAAAAAAAGTAATGGATTTATTTAATAACAAAATAACTGAAATGGACGCTTTATATATAACTGATGAAAATGGTAAAAACAAAAAAGAAGAAAGAAAAATAAATATCGATAACTTCCTAGTATTTGAAAATGAGACAGCTTTAGATAAATATGGTAAAGTATTAGAAGCAGTTATAAAAGAAACAAGTAAATAGAAATTATTTTCTCTTCAAATTAGTAATTAAAGAGTTAATTAACTAATATATTTTAAAGAGGAGGAAATAAAAATGGATATAATAAAAGTATCAAGTAAAAGTGCACCACAGAAAGTAGCAGGTGCAATCGCAAACTTATTTAGAGAATCAAGCGAAGCTGTTGAAATACAAGCTATAGGTGCAGGTGCATTAAACCAAGCAATAAAAGCAATCGCAATCGCAAGAGGTTATGTAGCGCCCACTGGAAAAAATCTAGTATGCACACCAGCTTTTAGTGATATACTAATAGACGGAGAAGAAAGAACAGCAATTAAACTAATAATCGAGGCTAAATAAGCCTTTTTCTTTTTGTGTAAATAATATAAAAAGTAATTGACAACTAAAAATCGGGGGGGGTATTATAAACTTATATTAGGATTAGTATATTAATAATATAAAAAAATAATGGTA
>CAOJDZ010000120.1 GCA_948433815.1 uncultured Clostridia bacterium | reverse complement strand
TAGCAAAAAAATATGATAACACTATGTATGATTTAGAAGATTTAGTTTCTATTGGTACAATAGGACTCATAAAAGGAGTAAAAACCTATAAATTAGATAAAAATATAAAATTAGCCACTTATGCTTCAAGATGTATAGATAATGAAATACTAATGTTTCTAAGAAAAAATAAAAGAAGAAAAGTAGAAATAAGTTTTGAAGACTCTATTAATTTAGATGGAGATGGTAATGAACTTCACTTAGAAGATGTCTTAGGTACTGATGGTAACATAGTAGAAAAAGAATATGAAGATGTAGTAGATAAAGAATTATTATCTAATGAAATAGAAAAACTAAGTGGAAGAGATAAAGAAATACTAACTCTAAGATATGGATTAAATGAAACTAAAGAATATACTCAAAAAGAAGTCGCAGATATGTTAGGAATAAGTCAATCTTATATATCTAGAATAGAAAAAAAGGCAATAAAAAAACTTAAAGGACTCATGAAAGTATAAAATAAAAATAAGGTACTTGCATTACCCTTAATTTTAACTTATAATTATATTATAAGTGAGAATAATAAATAGTAGGAGATAGTAATAAAATGAAAAATAAAAAATTTATAGTATATTTCATAGTAATGATTGTAATAGTTAGTTTAGGAGTAAGTTATGCTTACTTTTCAACAAAAATAATAGGTGATGAAACTCCAATGACATTTAAAGCCGCAGAATTAAAAATAGTATTCACTGATTCTGCATCTTTACAAGCAGCATCTATAGAACCAGGATGGAGTGACACAAAAACTTTTACTGTGAAAAATGAATCAGACGGAGAATATAATTATAATATTGTCATGAAAAATCTAGTAAATACATTCGTAACCGAGGGATATTTACAGTACAAGATAACTTCTTCAAACGGTTATAATATGCCCGATTTCATAGATATTCCTAAAAGTGAAACTCCTACAGATACAGTACTAGCTTATAATGTAAATATTCAAAAAGGAGAAACACAAGAATATACAATAGAATTTATCTATAGAAACACAGAAGAAGACCAAAGTGATGATATGGGTAAGGAGTTAAGTGGAACATTAGCCATAACTAGAGGAACAGATGATCCAAATAAACCAAAATTAAAAGACAAACTCTTAGCAGACAACCCATCAATCTTAACAAGAACAGATTTTAGTCAAGTATTTACGGAAACAAATACAGGGACATTATATAAAGCGACAGGAAATCTAACAGAAGGTGGAAAAGACGTATATTATTTTGCAGGAAATGCCCAAAATAACTGGATAAAATTCGGTAAAGATCAGGATGGAGCTGATTTATATTGGAGAATCATTAGAACAAATGAAGATGGAGGAGTAAGACTTCTATACATTGGACCTGATCCAGCAACAACTAATGCGTTAATTAAACTTGATGGTCAATATATAATAGGAGCATATAATGAAAACACTGGAGATACAATGAGCATAGGGTATATGTATGGAAGTACAGGCGACTTATTTCATAATAGAACAAATGAAACAAGTTCTACAATAAAAACAGTAACAGATAATTGGTACTCAAAAACAATAAATGTACAAACAGATGGAACATATACATATGATAAATATGTAAGCGAGACAGCAATCTATTGTAACGATAGAAGTGGAGATGGATATTCACCAAGTCAAACAATGTACTATGCAGCTTATCAAAGACTTGATATAAATAAAAAACCATCATATAAATGTGGAAATAATCCAAATGGAAATTTATATAGAGATAATAGTATTGCAGATAAATTTACAAAAAGTACTACAACTGGAAATGGAAATTTAACGTATCCGATAGCACAAATAACAGCAGATGAAATAGTATTCGCAGGTGGAAAATGGGCTACGAACTCTCAAACATGGTATTACTACAATTCGACAGGAGAAAGTGTAACTGGCCGAAATTACTGGTGGACAATGAGTCCTTATTATTTCCACATCATCGGTACTCCTCATGTATTCGATGTGCACGGGTCTAGTGATCCTGGCTATTTAGCCACTTGGTACGTAGATGCCAGTTTGCCCGGCATCCGTCCAGTGCTATCATTAAAATCGTGTGTAACTGTATCTGGAGGTAATGGCTCATCAGAGAACCCATATACAGTAGAATTATCAAATTCATGTTCTCTAGCAGAAAATTAAAAAATTAATTAAATGTATAAAATAACGTCCAATCTAACAATATAGGTTAGAAAGGATGTTTTTTTAATGGCAAAGAATAAAGTAGAAATTACAGGAATAAATACAAGTAAAATAAAAGTATTAAGTAAAAGTGAAATGACTGAATTATTTAAAAAATATCAAAGTGGAGACTTAAGAGCTAAAGATGAATTAGTAAATGGAAACTTAAAGTTAGTCTTATCTATATTAAGAAAATATCAAAACAAAACAGATAATATGGATGACTTATTTCAAATAGGCTGTATCGGCTTAATAAAAGCCATAGATAACTTTGATTTAAGTCACGATGTAATGTTTAGCACATACGCTGTTTTAATGATAGAAGGCGAAATAAAAAGATATATAAGAGACAATAATTCAGTTAGAATAAGTAGAAGTATAAAAGACCTAGCATATAAAATAATGAGATTTAAAGAAGAATATTGGTTAGAAAATGGAAAAGAACCAAATACAAATGAAATAAGCACTAATCTAGAAGTTAGTGAATATGAAGTAAGTCAAGCACTTATGAGTTTAAAAGAACCAATGAGTTTATTTGATCCCATTTATAATGATGGAGGAGACACTATATATTTAGTAGATCAATTAGAAGATAAAACAGAAAATAAAGATATAGATTCTCTAATAAGCATGAGACGTGCTTTAGAAAAAATAAAAGAAAGAGAAAAAAGCATATTAATTAATAGATTTATAATTGGTAAAACTCAAATGGAAATCGCAGAAGAATTAAATATAAGTCAAGCTCAAGTATCTAGACTAGAAAAGAACGCTATTAAAAATGTTAAAAGACTAATAAAGTAAAGCATATGTAAATTTTACATATGTTTTTTGCTTAAAATTAAAAATTAAAGAAATAAAAAGCGTTTTAAGTAGTTTGTGTCGTATAAAGATATAAAGGAGACATAAAATGATTAATATAAAAACTACAGAAAATATAAAAGAAAAAATTAATTTATATAATGATATAGAAAATGTATTAAAAAATATAAATGAAAGAAATCCAGTTAGATTAAAAAGTTTTACACCTAAAATATTAGTTAAAAATGGTATTAAAGATTTACCTATATATGAAAATCCATCACATATAAGAAAAAATATTTTAACAAAGAAAGAAGCAAAAGAATTAGGATTAAATGTAACACACAAAGATCATTATCATGGATTAGGTATAGAATTATATATTAAGACCATCTATAGTTTAGAAAATCCTAATGTTATTTTTAAGAGGATCAATAGTAATGAATACATTATTATAACAGCAATAAAAGATAAAAATAATAATATTATTATAGTT
>CAOJDZ010000119.1 GCA_948433815.1 uncultured Clostridia bacterium | reverse complement strand
AGCTAGTTATACTTTTGATAGAAATCAATTATTATTTTATTTTTTGGCTGATTCTAGGGTTGATTTTAGAGAAATGGCGAAGGAGTTAGCATCTATTTATAAAACTAGAATAGAACTTAGACAGATAGGGATTAGAGATAAAGCACGTGAAGTATCAGGAATAGGTCAATGTGGACGTGAATTATGCTGTTCTTGTTTTTTAAAAGATTCTATGGATTCTGTTACTATAAATATGGCTAAAAATCAAAATATCGCTTTAAATCCTAATAAAATTAATGGTCAATGTGGAAGACTTCTTTGTTGTTTAAATTATGAAGATGAGGTTTATTCAGAACATAGAAAAGATTTACCTAATTTAGGAGATGAAGTTCAAACAGATAGTGGTAAAGGTAAGGTTGTTTCATTAGATATTTTGAATAAAACTTATACAGTTAATGTTCCAGAAGAAGGAAAAGTTGTAGTATCTTTAAAAAGTAAGTGTGATGAATGTGGCAAATGTAGTAAATGATTTAGTCGGATATGAAAATTTAAAAATTATTCAAAATACTGAATATTTTAATTTTAGTTTAGAATCTATTTTACTACCAAGGTTTTGTGAGATAAAAAAAGGAAAGCTTAAGATTATGGATTTGTGTACTGGTAATGCACCTATTCCTCTTATTTTAAGTACTTTAACTTCTTCAAATATAATTGGAGTAGAAATTCAAAAGGAAATTTATGATTTGGCAATGCAGTCAGTTGAGATAAATAATCTTCAAGATAGAATTAGTCTTATTAATATGGATGCGCGTAATATAACAAGTGAATTTAATACTGATAGTTTTGATTTGATTACATGTAATCCTCCTTATTTTAAATATGTTGAGAGTAGTAATATAAATAATAATTCTGTAAAATCAATTGCTAGGCATGAGATTTCTATAACTTTAGAGGATATAATTAAAATAGGAAGAAAATTATTAAAAAATAATGGAAGTTTAGTTATCGTTCATAGAACTGATAGGATTTCAGAAATAATAAAATTAATGGAAGATAATAACTTAGCACCTAAAAGAATGAGATTTATTTATCCTAAAACAGGAGAAAATTCAAATTTAGTTTTAATAGATGCTAGAAAAAATGGAAATGTAGGTCTTAAAGTTTTGCCTCCGCTTATTTGCCATAATGAAGATGGTTCATATACAGAGGAAGTTTTAAATATGTTTGAGAGGTAGTTTATGGTACAAAAAAGTTATGATAGAGAAAATGGGAATTTATATATTGTTCCTACACCAATAGGAAATTTAAAAGATATAACTTATAGAGCAGTGGAGATATTATCTAGTGTAGATGCTATTTTTGCAGAAGATACTAGAGTTACTATTCAATTATTAAATGCTTTAAATATTAAAAATAAGGTTTATCAATGTCACAAATTTAATGAAGTCAAGGTGAGTGATTCAGTTTTAAATTTACTTTCTCAAAATAAAAATCTTGCTTTGGTGACAGATAGAGGAACTCCATTAATTAGTGACCCTGGTTCTGTGGTAGTTAGTAATGTAATTAAAGAGGGTTATAATGTGATTGCTTTGCCAGGAGCTAGTGCTTTATTACCAGCATTAAATATGTCAAATATATCATCAGAAAGGTTTTTATTTTACGGTTTTTTAAGTTCAAAAGAATCTGAAGCGATAAATGAATTAAAGATGTTAAGTGATATAAACTTTACTATAGTTTTATATGAGGCACCTCATAGACTTTATAAAACTTTACAGAAAATCTCGCAAACCCTTGGAAATAGGGCGATTTCTATTTCCCGGGAAATATCAAAATTGCATGAAGAGGTATTTAGAGGAACTGTAAATGAGGCTTTAGAATTTTACACTGAAGCAAGAGGAGAATTTGTTATAGTAATTGAAGCTGGAAGTAGTGAAATTGATATTGAAAAAGTATATGAGGAAGTAATTAATTTAATTAATTTAGGCGTTGCTCCAAAAGAAGCAATTAAAAAGTTGGCAAAAGATAATAATGTTAGTAGAAATTTACTATATAATATGTATGAGGAGAGAAAGAAATGAAATTAGTTGTAGGTTTAGGTAACCCAGGTAAAGAATATGAAAATACTCGTCATAATGTAGGTTTTAGATTTATTGATTATTATTTAGGTGATGAGTTATTTAAGGAAAAAAATTCTGCTCTTTTTTGTGAAAAGACAATTAGTGGAGAGAAAGTTATTTTTTTAAAACCCCTTACATATATGAATGATAGTGGGAGAGCAGTTAGAAAGTTTTTAGACTATTATAAAATCTCTATAGAGGATTTGTTAGTCATATATGATGATATGGATTTTGAAGTGGGATCTTTTAAGATTAAGAAAAATGGGTCTGCTGCGGGGCACAATGGAATTAAAAGTATTATTAGTAATATAGGTACTGAAGAATTTAGAAGAATTAGAATAGGTATATCAAGAAGTAAGTATGATAAAATTAATTATGTTTTAGGTAATTTTGGAAAAGAAGAACAAAATAAGTTAGATAAAGAATTTGAGACTCTTAAAAACGTGTTAAATGATTATTTTAAGTTAGACTTTGAAGTTTTAATGAGTAAGTATAATAAGAGGTAAATATGAAAGAAGAATTTGAGAAACTTGGTATTTTAAATATTAAAGACTATTTTGAATTTGTTAGAGATAATTTTCGTTATGGTTGGGTGGATAATAAAGGTGTTCAACATCTTGGAGTAAATGATGCATCGACTTATAGTTTGCAAAGCCCAATTGAAATTTTAAAAAGTAGAATAGGTATATGCTGGGATTTGACTGAACTCTCTAGGTCTTTTTTTGAAGTGATGACAGATTTAAAGTTTGAAACTTACTATATTTTTTATGATGATAATGCGGGTTGTCCTAGTCATACTTTTTTAGTATTTTATGAAAATGATAAGGTATATTGGTTTGAGCCTATGTATAATGATAATTCTATATATTATGCTGGTATACATGAGTTTACTGATATTAAAGAATTAATTATGTGTTCTTTAGATATTTTTATGCGTAAACAGATATTTGAAGGAAAAGTTCCTATAGATTATAATAAAAATGCAATTTATGTTTATAAATTTAATAAATTTAGTTATCATATTAATGGATATGATGTAAGGAATTGTATAAATGCGAGTGAAAAGGTAGAAGTTTCTTATGATAGAAAATCTCTTTGATTTAAAAATTAATGAAGGAAATAAAATTTCTATAACTGATAATGAAATATACAGACAATTACTGATGTATATGTTTTCTTCGTTGGAGAAAAGTATAGTTTTAGTTACACCATCTTTAAATGAAGCTAATAAGTTATATGGAATGTTAGATGGGGCTATTTCTAATGTTTTTATATTTCCTGATGATGATTATTTAACTAAAAAAGCTATAGCTACTTCTCCTGAACTTCAGTATATGAGAATGAGATTTCTTAATAATATAAATTCTAATGAAAAATGCTTATTAATATGTCATACTAATAGTTTTTTAAAGAAATTACC
>CAOJDZ010000118.1 GCA_948433815.1 uncultured Clostridia bacterium | reverse complement strand
CAATACCATCTAAAGTATTTCTAAAAGTATCTAATCTACTATTATGATATTTTTCTTTTTCAAATAATTCATTTTTTAAACTATCACTTGAATAATTATTTTCTTCTAAATTACCAGCTGTATCTCTTTTCTTAGTTGTATATTTATCCATAATATCAAATATATTACTATCTTTAATTTCCTTGGATGTCTTATCAAATTCATCTCTTGCTTTACTAATTAATGTATCAAACATTTCATTAACTTGACTAAATGGTTTATTCTCTCTAAATGCATCTAATAACTTATTACCAAGAACTACAGGATGATTATATTTAATCTCTAAACTTGTATTAATTCTATCTAATTCTTTATTTAATACATCAAGATTAACTTCATCTTTAGATTTTAAACTATAATCAAAATAAGATTTCTTTGATAATTTAGAATCAGCTAGTGATAATAATTCTCTAACATTAGCAATTTCTTGTTCTAAAATAGTTTTATCACCAAGTAAAGTTCTTCTAGTACTTGACTTAGTACTCTTATCACTTAATTTACTTTCTAATTCAGATAAACTATTATTTAAATCATTTAAAGAATCTTCTAAATACTTTCTTTCTTCTTCATCTTTATACTTTTCGTCTTTATTTATATATTCAAAAGTATTTAATTTATTTTGAAGTGTTTCTATCTCACCTTCAATATATTTTTTTCTATCCTCTAGAAAATCTGTATCTTCTTCAACCTTAAGATCACTTAACTTAAAACCTGCTTTTTTTACTAATATTCCTATTAAATCTTCTAATGCTCTATAATTCATATTTATCACCAATCCAATTCTATTTTATTCTTTTTTTCTTTTATTTCAACTTTAGGTTCTTCTTTTACTTCTATTTTAGGTTTAACCTCTAGTTGAGTTATTTCTTTTACATTGCTTTCGCTTTTTTCAATTAATTTATCAATATTATCAAGTGCTTTTCCAACTTCAGGTTCATCTTCATTTAAATGAATCTGTTCTTTCTTTTCTATAATAGGCTCTTCTTTTACTTCTTCTTTAGTTTCTTCTAATATCTCTTCTATTTCAGGTTCTAAAGTTTCTTCTTTAATTTCTTCTAGTATTTCCTCCACTTCAGATTCAATATTCTCATCTTTAGTTTCTAGAGGTGGTTCTTCTTTAACTTCTTTTGGTTTTCTTACTGGAGGTCTTTCTCTACTCCATGCTTTAATAAGTTCTTCTTTAACTTTACCGACGTCAACATAAACGACATCTTTCTTATTCTTTAATGCCTCAAGCTCTAGTTTCATCATTTCACTACTATTAACATCTATCATTCTCTCTGTAGTATTTTCATAACTATTTTCTTCTAATTTAGCATTTATATTGTTGAGTTTAGTATTACATCTAGTCTTCTCAGCATCTAAATTATTTTTTCTTTCATTTATACTAGATCTATTTTTTCTAACACCTTCTAATGTTTCTTCAGTCTTACTTAATAAATCATTCGCATGACTTAACTTTTCATCAGTGTTATTTTTAGCTGTCTCAAGTCTTTCCCATACATCAAATGCAACATCACTGTTAATTGAAGTACTTACAGCTTTTTCAATTTTTTCTCTATCTAAACTTAATTTTGTTATATATTCTTTAATTTTAGTAACAATACCAACATCTTTAAGTTCAACTTCTCTTAAACTTTCAAGTTCTTTATCTAAAGCCTCTACTTCTATTTCAATCGAAGTTATTTTATTTTCTAAATATGTTTTATACCTTGTATCCATTTCTTTCTCTGATACATTTGTATAATCAGTATTTTCTATTTTATTAACTAAACTTTTATATTCGCTATCTAAACTTTTAAGTCTATCATAAACTGACCCAACTGATATATTATCAGTTCCTTTTTGAGCCAAGTTTCCTAAAAGTTCTATACGCATTTTTACTGTACTATAATCTTTTCCTTCTTCATAAGCCTTTAATAAACTTTTGCCGACCATCTCTGCATTATTTTCCCAATTAGCTTGCCTTACTTTCAAATTCTCAATTAAAGCATTAATTGTCTTTTTATCATTAGATGTGTTTCGGTCCTTTACTAGTGAAGAAATACTATCTTTAGTTTTCTGAAGCTCAATTTCACTATAATTACTAGAAAGATCGAAACCGGCTTTTTTAACTAAAAGCTCTATAAGACTAACGACAGTCTCATAATTCGTATTCATTCCAACCACCTATTTTTCTATTTTCCTATGAATATTTTAACACAAGGCTTTGTCAAATACAATACTTTTTTTTAGTTTACAAAAAGTTCACAATTTACACACATATGATAAAGAAAATTTGCTTAAATTACAACGCTTTAACAAAAAGAAAACATAAATACTATAATTGTAAACTCACAGAATTTGACACAATAAAAAAGACAACTTTTTTGATTGCCTTATTTATTTTTTTATAAATCCTTCTATTGCTTTTAACACTTCAATTGGTAAAGCAAATACGACAGTATTAGACTGATCACTACTCATATCATTTAAAGTTTCTAATGTCCTTAAATGAAGTGCTCCTGGAGAACTACATAAATTACTCGCAGCTTTTACTAAATTCTCACTTGCTTCAACTTCACCATGAGCTTTAGTAATAACTGCTTGTTTCTCACGTTCAGCTTCAGCAACTCTAGCGATTACTCTTTTCATCTCTTCAGGTAAACTAATATCTTTAAGTTCAACATTTTCTACTTTTATTCCCCAAGGGTCTGTCGCTTCATCAACAACTTTACAAATCTCACTACTAATCTTATCTCTTTCACTAAGCAATTCGTCTAAACTAACAGATCCAACAGTATTTCTCATAGTAGTTTGTGCAAGTTGACTAACAGCATAATTAAAGTTTTCAACAGCAAGTACTGCTTTAGATGCATCAAATATTTTATAATATAAAACTGCATTAATACGTATAGAAACATTATCTCTAGTTATCGCTTCTTGCTCAGGAACATCTACTGCTTTAGTTCTAATATCAACTTTTCTATATGAATCTATTATAGGTAAAACTAAATTCCATCCTGGATTCATAATTTTACTATATTTACCAAATCTAAATTTAATTCCACGCTCATACTCATTAATCTGCTTAATTGAAGACAATAACAATATTAAAACTAAAACTAGAACTATAATTAAAAACGCTACCACTACTCCTCACCTCCTTCAATTTGTTTTATTATATCAACATTACTAATTGAATCAAATCTCTTAGTTATTTTATCAGTAGTAATGTGGATTTCTTTAACATCTTTACTTACTGTATCTATATGACTGCTTAATTTATCCCATCTATCTTTATATCTCATAAACTCTTCCCCAAGTTTGTTTAATTCTTGATGTATTATACTAGTATATTTATCTCTTTCCATTCCCATAAGAATAGCTTGAATAATTGTTAAAAGAGACATAAGAGTTGTAGGACTTGCGATATACACATGAGACTGATATGCATAATTAATTAAATTAGTATGATAAGCATTTATTTCAGCAAAAATAGCTTCAGCAGGCAAAAACATAATAGC
>CAOJDZ010000117.1 GCA_948433815.1 uncultured Clostridia bacterium | reverse complement strand
CCTTTTATTTCAATAAATTTTCCATTACCTTTTCTTCTTTTCTTTGGAACTTCTATACCAAGTTTTCCACTTAAGTATTTACCAGTTAAACTTTTATCATCTTTCATAATTTCTTCTGGAGTTCCTGCGGCTACTACATACCCACCTTTTTCTCCAGCGACTGGTCCTATATCAATTATGTAGTCACTAGCTAACATCGTATCTGTGTCATGTTCTACAACTATAAGGGTATTACCTAAGTCTCTCATTTCTTTTAAAGATGCGATTAGTTTATCATTATCTCTTTGGTGTAAACCTATACTAGGCTCATCTAATACATAAAGTATTCCAGATAATTTACTTCCTATTTGAGTTGCTAGTCTTATTCTTTGAGATTCACCACCTGATAAGGAACTTGCATTTCTACTTAGTGTTAAATAGTCTAATCCAACATTATGTAAAAAGTTTATTCTTTCTTTTATTTCTTTTAATATTAGAAATGATATTTCTTGTTCTTCTTTTGTTAATTTTAGATTTTCAAAGAAAGGTATTAATTCTCTTATACTCATATCAGTTATATCATTTATGTTTTTCTTATTTATTAGTACGTTTAAGATAGGTTCAGATAGTCTTTTTCCTTTACATGTATCACAAGGAAGTTCAGTCATATATGCTTCTATCCATTCTCTTATTGAAGGACTTGCTGTTTCCATGTATCTTCTTTCTAAGTTTGTTATTATACCTTCAAAATAGTCATAACTTTTTAAGATGCTTCCAGTTCTTGTTTCAACTTTAAAATCAAGCATATCATCAGAACCATAGAATATTGTATTAAATTCTTTTTTAGTGTAATCTTTTATAGGTTTTTTTAAGTTTATTTTGTAGTGCTTAGCTACACTTGCAAGTTTTTTAAATGCTATATTTAGTGTTTCTCCACTTTGGAAAGATGCGACTGCGCCTTCCATGATGCTTTTAGTTTTATCTGGTATAAGTAGGTCTACATCTATACTCATTTTTATTCCTAGTCCTTTACAATCTGGACATGCTCCATAAGGACTATTAAATGAGAACATTCTAGGTTCTAATTCATCTAAACTATAATCACAATCAGGACAAGCATAGTTTTCACTCATTAGGATTTCTTTATCACCTATTATGTTTATTATTACTCTTCCACTTGCTAGTTTAGTACTTAATTCTAATGCTTCAAAAAGTCTACTTCTGGATTTATCACTCACAACTATTCTATCTACTACTACTTCTATAGTATTTTTTATATTTTTTTCTAGTATTATTTCTTCACTTAAAGATTTTACTTCTCCATCTACTCTTACACGACTAAATCCGTCTTTTCTTAAGTTATCTAATAAATCTTTATGTGTTCCTTTTTCTCCTCTTACTACTGGACTTAATACTTCTATTTTTGTTCCTTCTGGGTATTCTAATACTTTGTTAACCATTTCTTCAATAGATTGACTTTTTATAGGTTTTTTATGTTTTGGACAATAAGGTACACCTATTCTTGCATATAAAAGCCTAAGGTAATCATAGATTTCAGTTACTGTTCCTACTGTACTTCTAGGGTTTTTATTAGTAGTTTTTTGATCAATTGATATACTTGGACTTAATCCATCTATTGAATCAACATCTGGTTTTTCAGAGCCACCTAAAAATTGGCGTGCATAAGCACTTAAACTTTCTACATATCTTCTTTGGCCTTCAGCATAAATTGTGTCAAAAGCTAGACTACTTTTTCCTGAACCACTTACTCCAGTCATTACTACTAATTTGTTTTTGGGTATTTCGATGTCTATATTTTTTAAATTGTTTTCTCTTGCACCTTTTATTACTATTTTATCCATTTCGCACTTCCTTTTTTTATTTTTTATCTATTAATTCATTATTTGATTTTTTATCTAATTCTTGAAAATTAATAATATTTTTATTACTAGCTAATACTAGCATTTAAAACTTCTAAATTACTTAAGACTATCAAATGTAATATTCAGTATAATCTCTTATGTTGCCATATAAATTCGGATTTTTATCTCTCCATTCTTTTGCTGTCATTCCAAATAATGCTACATTTATTAAATCTCCTTCATTTGCATAAACGAATTGTTTTTGTTTTTCTGTTAAATTAGGAACTATATTTTCTTTTATGCTATCTGTGTGAATTTTATAGTTTGTTTTAGATAAGCTTCTTCTAACTGACCATTCTATTTTCTCTTGATAACTTTCATTATATTTTAATCTTTTAAATTCTTTTATTAAATATAATTTGAATAAATTATCAATCCAAGATGCAAATTCTAAAGCAATATCAGCATGGGCAAAAGTTCCTGTACTATATTTTCCTTTACTATATTTTAATCCTTTAGCATTTACTCTCGTACACCACTGGCTTGGTGTCATTGTGAAAGATTTTTTTGTAGCCTCTTTTTTAATTAGGCTGAATTCCGCCGATTTAAAATCTTCATTACTAAGTTTTTCCCAAAGTCCTAAAAATTCTATAGTATCATAGTTACTTAACCATTTTTTTATAACATCTGATGGCTCAGTCGGATTCTTGTATCTTGCTAAATCAGTTAATGAAATATAATCTTCATTATCTATTCTCATTATTCTAATTTCATTTTCGTTCACATTCATAATTGTAGTAATTTTACTATTCACTTGATTCACTCCTTTCTTTTTAATTTTTTATATATTTTAAGTTAAGTTACAAATATTTTCTTTTACTATTATTATTTAATTTTTTCTTTTTTTAATGCATTAATATAGTATCAAACAAGAGTACGATAGTCAATTGTTTTAGTAGAAAAAAAGAAAAAACTTTTTTAGTCTTTTCTTATTATAATTTGAATTCATGAATTATTATACCATCACTATTTAGTTTAGATGTTACACATAAGTTTCCTGGTATTCTTTCGTTTGTTACTGGATTTTTTAAATCAATGTCAAGATACCCTTCATTTTGAAGTACATAAACTCTAGTACATTTTTCGTTTATATCTCCGTTTAGTAATGATTTACTAAATACACTATTATCATTTATATATAAATCTGTAGCTAGTTCTATTTCTTTTATTAATTCATTTAAACTTTTTTCTTTAGCGTTATTTGCAATTTCATCTATGCCAAATATTGTGGTTCCTGCGATAGAAACTAATAAAACTATAACTACTAATAATTCAGTTAATGTAAACCCTTTTTTATTTTTCATAATATGCACCTATTATTAGAATATCATAAATATGTTTTTTTATCTAGTTATTTAAAAAATATTCTTTATACCATAGTAGGAAACAATAAATTGTATATATTTTTCTGTGGGTTTCTTTTGTACCTTTGTAGTGCAAATCTAGTAATCTCATTAGCTCGTCTACATTAAAGAATTCTTTTACGTAACTTTGAGAGAATTCTTCTTTTATTATATTATAGTATTTTTCATTTTTTATGTATTCTTTAAATGGTACTGGGAATCCTTTTTTAGGCATATCGTACCATTTTTCTGGTATTTTAAGTGATGCAGATTCTCTTAATAAATATTTACTAATGTTTCCTTTTATTTTTTCTTTTGGTTTTAGTTTA
>CAOJDZ010000116.1 GCA_948433815.1 uncultured Clostridia bacterium | reverse complement strand
CACGATTTTTAATATTATCTTTTTAATCTCTTTATTAAAAATAAGCCAGCCTATTATTACAAGTATTATAATCAGGTCTACTATAAAATATAGTTTTATATTTTCTATTACACTGTTTCCAAGTATCAATAAAATAAGATATACTATAGTTATTGTAAAAAAATCCAATACCATATCTATTACAATAGTAGCCATAGAAAATGAACTACCATTTTTAAGATATTTACCAGGATAAAGTATTCTAAAAATGTTTCCTAGTTTAAACGGTACAATCATATTTAAGATAAAAGTTATAGATAAGGCCTTACTTAAAGCAGATTTAGGTGCTTTTTCATATATTTCTATAAATTGAGATTGTCTTTCTATTTTTATGAAATGGGCTATTGTCAAAAAAGTTATAGCTAAAATAAGATATACTATATTCATAACTTTTACTCTAACCTTTCAAAAATTTCGCTGTTTTCTGCTTCATAATATTCATCAGGAGTTCCAAAAGGAATATGAATATCGCATTCAAAATTAGCAATCTTTTTACCTTTTTCAGCCATTATATTATAAACACCACTAATAAAATATTCACTATAATTACATTTGTTTAAATATTGTTCAGCACACTTTAGAAATAAATCTTTATTTTTAAAATAGTAGGCTCCACAGATTGCATGAGAACTAACTACTTGTTTTTCAACTGTGCGAATAATATTTCCATATTCATCCATTTGAACAAATGAATACTTGGGACTATTGGATTCAAAAGTTAAAAGTCCACCATCATTTTCACTAAAATTTTCTTGTCTACAATATTCATTAAAGCTAGAAGATATAAAGGCGTGATCGCAATCATTAAAAACTATTGGCAAATCATCTTCTATATTTGCTACTCCATGCATACAAGTCAAAACTGCACCATTTAAAACTTGAGGAATAGTAACTATTTTGGCATCAGCAAAATAGTTTTTTATAACTTCATCTATTTTAAATTCATCAATGTGCTGTTGTAATACTACAAATGTTATATCTTCTACTTCAATGAAATTAGAAATTGATCTAGTTGCCCAGTATAAAAATGGTTTACCTTTAATTTCTATTAATGGTTTAGGCATTACAAAGCCATTCTTAAAAAATCTCGAACCTGCGCCACCCATCGGCATAATTAAATGTATTTTATTCAATTTCATCTATCTCCTTTGCTGTGTATTCAGTTATTTTTTTATCTCTAAATTCACTTAAAACAAATTTTTTATTTAACCTATATTTTAAAGCAATTAATAAAGTAATTTTTGATTGACTAAACATTTTTACATTAGAAATCTGATCTTCTTCGCGCCAAGATAATGGGAAGAACTTTATATCATGATTATAGTAATCGGCAGCAAAAAGCATACAGCAATTAAATGTTAATTTATCTGGAAATTTATGATAAAAATTGCTTTTTAAAATATCTGTTTTATACATATTTAATCCAGAACCTAAATCTTTTATTTTCTTACCTATGCAAATAGAGTATATTATATTAAATATCTTATTGCCAAAAATTCTAAATTTAGAATACCCAATAAGTTTAGAATCTTTTAAAAATCTAGAGCCTAAAAGACAATCGTGATTTTTATACTCTTTATTTTCTAAATATGGTAATAAATCGTGAATATCTCCTTGGTCATCACCGTGTAATACTATAATGTAATCATATCCATTTTCTATGGCGTAATTAAAGGCTACTTTATGTGAACCACCTAGATTATAATTTTCATTGTTTCTTAAAACTTTTATATTTAAATCTTTACTATTTTTTTTAAAGTTTAAAACAACTTTTTCTGTATTATCAGTGCTTCTATTATTTACAAAAATTATATCTGTAAAATATTTCTTTACCTTTTCATCAAATTGATTTAATACTCGTATAATTTGTTTCTCACAATTATATCCAGGAATAAAAACTAATATTTTTTCTTTCATACTATACTTAAATTTGTCGATTTTGCAAATATTTTATATTAACAAAATTACATTTCCTTTCCTTTTTCTATTTATAATTTTTCTATTAAATTTTTCATTATTATAAAATTTAGGGCCATTGTTATAGGGGTTATTAATATCTTTATAAATATTTTTAAATTATTAGAAATTATAGAGATAGTTATCAAATTCACAAATATGCTGAACAAGTATTCTCCTAAAATAGAAACTAAACTAACTAAAATAATTTGGTATCCAAAATATATTAAATATTTATAGTTTAATGTAAGTTTAGATTTTTCATTTTTAAATATTTTTTTACTAGAAATTAGAAATACATATGATACAGCTGGGATAGCACTTATCATATTAGCATACATAACGCTTATATTAAAATATTTAGTTAATACAAGGTATGTACAAAAATCAATAAGCCAACCGATACCAGATACAATCAAAAATGAAAATCCTTGTTTAATGATTCTTATATTTTTCTCGCTCATATATTACACTCCCTATTTTATCTTAGAATTAATATTTTTCTTTCTATCATAGAATAGTTTACAAAATATAGAAATAGAAAATACATATCCCACTAAATATACTGAAATATAATACATAAAATATGGTGCTGATGATGTAAGGAAAATTAAAGCAACTCTACCTATTATTGTTAATCCTAAAAATGTGAGTACCCATTCTTTTTTAATTAAAAGAACGATAATAGATACTAATAGCAATGTGAGTGGAATCAACAAATTCCAATTAAAATAGTAAAGAAAAGTAACTTTATTGTCTGTATCTTTATTAGCGAGACACCTTATAATAGTGCTTCTAAGTTCTTTATTAAATGGCATTTTTAACATTGAATTTATTCTTCCCCAACTTTCTGCAGATAAACCTTCATATATTGCTTCGCCGTCGTCTTGAACTCTTAAATTTGAATATCCATTGGACACACCTAATCCTGTGGAATCAATAAATATATCAAACATACTGTTAAAAGCAACTTTTGGATATTTTATAGATAAAGATAAATATCCTTTTAAATAATCTGAATAGTCTTCATTTGTATAGTTATCTTTTGTTATTCCATCCCAAAATTGCTGTTCACCTGTTTTTTCTGGATAAATATATATTTTGGAAATATCTATTACTTTATTTATTTTTTCTAACATCTCCCTATCTTCTTCTGGATCCGCTGCTTTAACTAGTTCAGTCACTGGCATAATTGTTGCAGTTATAGAATAATTATCGTTTCCGATTAGATAATTATTATATTTAGTTATGCCTATTACACATATAATAACGCACAAACTGGAAATAAATACTTTTTTATATGATATAATTTTTCTTCCATATAAAAGTAATATAATAAAGAATGCAATAACATAGTAAATTGCCTCAGTTCTCCAACAAGCAATTATTATAGTCAGTAAAGATACATAAATGAGTTCTTTATTGTCTACTTGTTCTTTCTTTTGATAATCTATATACAGTTTCATTATTAAAAGTAATTCTATAAAATCATATATTCCCATTCTAAATCCAGTTAATAAAAGATTAATAACTGGTGGCAAAATACAAGGAATAAATAATAATAAACTTATTATAATTATATTTTT
>CAOJDZ010000115.1 GCA_948433815.1 uncultured Clostridia bacterium | reverse complement strand
ATAAAAAAGTCTAAATTTAATTTAGATTTTTTTTAAAACACTTAATTTATATTTATAAATTTAAGAAAATATTATATAATTAATACATAAGTAGGTGGTAGTATGGGAAAGATTTTAGTCATTGAAGGAACAGACTGTTCTGGTAAACAAACACAATCTAAAATGCTTGAAGAAAGACTAAAAAAAGAAAACATAAATACAAAAAAAATGGGGTTTCCAGTATATGATTCTCCATCAGGAAGAATAGTAGGTGGACCTTTCTTAGGAAAAGAGCAAATTTGTAAAGGCTGGTTTCCAGAAAAAGCTCCTAACGTAGACTGGCTAGTCTCTTCATTGTATTATGCCGCAGATAGAAGATATAATTTAGATAAAATACTTGAACTAAGAGATAAAAGTGAATTATTAATTTTAGACAGGTATGTAATATCAAATTTAGCTCATCAATGTGGTAAGATCTTTGATAGAGAAGAAAGAATAAAAGCTCAAACTTTATTAGAACAACTTGAATATGACATTCTTGGCCTTCCTAGACCCGATGATGTAATATTTTTGCATATGCCATATGAATATGCAGCAATTATAAAACAAAGTAGAGAAGAAGCACTAGATGAAAATGAAAGTGATGAAAGGCATTTAAGGAATGCAGAAAAAGCGTTTTTAGAACTTGTAGAATCAAATGGTTATACATGCATTGAATGTGTAGAAGACGGAAGAATTAAAACAAGAGAAGAAATACATGAAGAAGTATTTTGTAGTGTTAGAAAATTAATAAAAAAATAAAAGAAAGGATTTTATATGAAAAGTAAATATAATTTATATGTACTTTTAACAAGAACACCTTTAAAAACAGGAAAATTTTTAAGGAAAGTAACTAATTTTGAATATAATCATTGTTCTATATCTTTTGATAAAGATTTTAAAATTTTATATTCTTTTTCTAGAAGACATAAAAACTCAACATTTTATGCTGGCTTTACAAGAGAATCAAGTTTAAGATACATGATCGAAGATGAAAAAACAAAAGTTCAAATATTTGAAATTCCATTAACAAAGAAAACATATAAAAAACTAAAAAAATATGTAAAAGATTTAATAAATCATGAAGATGAATACATATATAATTATTTTTCATTAGTAACATACCCATTCCGTAAAAATGTTAAAGTAAAAAAAGCATACACATGTTGTGAATTCACAGTTCACATATTAAAAGACTTCTGCAAAATGGCAGATTTAGGAACTAAAAAAGGATACTGTTCAATTAAAGAATTATCTTCTTATTTAGAACCGTATCTATTATATGAAGGTAACTTTGATGTAAAAGATGCTTCTTGGGAACAAGACAAATACTTAGAAAAACCAAACATTTTTTATAAAAGTTACAAAACAACAGGAGTATTCACAAGTCTATTCTATAGATTCTTTAAAGAAAAAATATTTAGATAAAATTATTAACAATAATTGGTAGATTAAATACAAAAAGACTAACCATACTATTTATAGGTGAAGTAACGTGAAAAAAGTATTAATATATCTAACAGTTATTGGAATAATTTTATTTTTATTTATAAATTCCTCCCTAGCCCTCATAACAGGCGATAAAGATTATATGTATAGAGAAGACTATCATAGTATTAAATTTAAAAATTTAAACTCTAAAAATTTAAATGAATTATTTTTAGGAATCAATGGTACTGTGATAGAAATAGAAGTAGAAACATCTATATTTACAAAATCTTATAGATTTAATACTTCAATGATAGATAACGTTGAACAAAAACTAGAAGAAAAAGTTACAAAAGATTTAATAGATTTAGGGAAAAGAGAACAAGCTACAACTTATCAAGTACAAGGATATAAAATAACTAGAATGGATATTCTATGTACTAAAGAAGAATTAAATTTAATAAAAACAAGAACTGAAACAGAATAAAAACAAAAAAAAAGAACAAAATAATAATATGTCAAACTTAAAAAAATATAATATATTTGTTATAATTACTAGTTTTGCAAAACTTTTAGTAGAGTTATTTATACCTCTACTTCTTTATGATAAAGGTTTTAGTATAAAAGAAATAATTCTATTTTTAATATTTAAATACATATTTTGTGCTTTATCTATACCTATAGGAATAAAAATAGGGAGTATTTATTCTTATACAAAATTAATGTTAATAAGTAGTGTGTTATTCACATTTACTTACATATATTTAAACTTATTAACAACCCACATATTCTCGCTTATCTTTTTATCGCTTTTATTTGGAGTTTATTTAATATTTTATTGGTTAGGAAGACATATTTATGCACTTAGTATTATAGAAGACAAAAAGACAACAGACAATGTTAGTTTATACACAATTTTTACTATACTAGGTGGATTACCCGCTACTTACATAGGTGCTAAAATCCTATCTATATTTGGCCCTATAATCCTAACTATTATTGTATTAATACTAATGATTTTAAGTATAATCCCTCTAATTAAAATAAAAGATGTTAAAATAGAAAGTGAAAAATCAATAAAAAACATAATAAAAACATTTCCAAAACAAAACTATACATTCATAATAATCGAACAATTAAGGTATATTGGCACTTCTTTATTTCCACTTTATATATATCTAAACATAAAAAAAGAATTTAACTTTCTAGGAGTTATTAACATTATAAGTGGTTTAGGAAGCATTATTTATATATATTTATTAAGTAAAAAAATGGATAAAAATAAAAAAGACTATTTAAAAGCCTCATCTATATTTTTAGGAATAATTTATTTATTAAAAATAAATATTAGTAGTACTAAACTATTCTTAATAATAATGTTTTTTGAAGGAGTTATGAAGTCAGCTCTAGACACAATCGTCTTAAGAAATACATATGCATATGGAAAAAATTATAAAATACCAAACTACATAGAATTTATTGAATTATTAAATAACATTACAAGAACACTATTTTTAATTATATTCTACATATTAGATTTAAATTTAAAAACTATTATAATAATAAGTATAGTAGGTATTATTATTAATGCTTTTATAAAATTTGATGATGGAAAATATGGATATAAAAAAAGGTCTTAAGACTATTTCTTAAAACCTAAACTGAAACTTTCCATCATAGATTTATAAAGTGCACTTCCTAAAAATTCTACTAACATTACATCTGCTTTACCTTCTGGAATAAGTCCATAACGTTCACGGAAAGCGGTTGTAAATATTTCACAACTTTGACTACACAATAAATTTACTGTTGGTATTTGATCTTGAAGAGCAATTAATTCAGCTCTTAAATTTTCACACTTTTCTTTAGAAGCTAAAACTCCAGTCATGTTTGCATATACATTAACTTGTGCTTCCTTAGCTTTAAATTCAGCTAATAAATCATTTGAATATGCAAGAATTTCTGCATACACCTCCAATGATCTCTCAAATGTCCCATTCATTTCTTATTCCCCCTTTTAACTGTTTTAATTGTACCACAAATAGTACTAAGTGTCAAGAAAATTCTTAACTACTATTATAAACCAGTATTCTAAAATAAAACTGGAATTATTATTAAAAGGAGGTTTACATTTGTC
>CAOJDZ010000114.1 GCA_948433815.1 uncultured Clostridia bacterium | reverse complement strand
CACTTCTCTAAACATAGTTCTAATAACATTGCCTTTTCCTTGCCTATATTCATACTTAACTATCGCACCACTCTTCCTAGCAATCTCATCTGTTCCATCACTAGAATTATTATCATAAACATAAATATCTGCCTTAGGTAAAACACTCTTAAAATCTTTAACAACCTTTTCTATAGTTTTTGCCTCATTATAACAAGGAATTAAAACTGCTATTTTCTTATCTTTCATCTTTTTCACTCCTACTCTTTATAATACTTATAAATAAACCAATTAATAAAGGACCAGCAAATACATTCGGTAAAGCATATCTAAAATAAACATTAACCGGAGACGCAATACACACCATAAGAACAACTAATGATGGTATATAAATAATAACTTCAGTAAACTTTTTATTAGAAAGTAAATATCCAATCATCAACATAATCGTCCAAGTAGAAAAACCAATATTAACAATTAATCCCACAAGGGGAATATACGGAAATACCTGAGCACTCACTGTTAAACTAGACCTTAACCCAGATAAATCATTATAATGATAATCAAAACCATGCTTTGTTATCTTATCTTTATATTTATAATATATATACCAATTAGTTTTATATGGATAATAATAGCCATAAGTATTATGTAAAGTTGCCTCTAAATAAACAACTGGATGCTTCTTAAATTGATCAAACCATACACCAAAATATTTACGCAAATCTTCATCAGTACTATCTTTATTAAACTTATTCTTAACTGGATCTGATATAAGAGGATCATATCTACTAGAAAGAGTATCATATATCAAGACTTTATCTATAACTTCTTTCTCTTCTAAAGTAACCTCATCACTATACTTCTTAACATATCTTGCCGTCTGCTGAAAAGGTATTGATAACTTCTCTCTTACACTAGATGGCGTAACTTTAAAATAAGGTAAAACTATATCATTATAAGAAAAATTAAATCCTAAAATAATAATAAATAACATAAAGAGTTTAAACTTATCTCTGTATTTAACAAAAAGAAGAAAAGGAAATGAAAGTAAAATTATATGAAATCCATTATTCCTTATTAAAATTAGAAGAAACATCACTATTAAAAATGCTAAAGTAGAAAGTATACTTAATTTCTCTTTTTTTACTACAATTCTAGCCATCATAATAACATATAAAATAAAGATAGCCCCAAATAAAACATCTTTAACTACTGTAACTGAATAAAAAGGGAAAACAGGAACTAAAGCATATATAATTAAACATATAAATCTATATTTTAAATTAACTCCTAAACTTTTCATAAAACTTATAGTATAAGAAAGAACAGAAGATAAAACCAAAGTTTGAATTAACACATACAAAAATATTCCTAAGTTAACATTATCAATTAGTGTTCCTACTTTTACACAAAAGCCTATGAATAAAGTATGAAGAACCGGATGATGATTAGTAATAATCATATTTTCATCTAATAAATTAGAAAAATGAGAATAATAATTATATATGCCAAAAAATTGTAATATTTGATTACCTGAATCAGGAGTCAAAATACCAGGATAAAAAGCAATATCATATATTAACCAACAAATTAAAATAAATACTAAAGACACCAAAAAAGGATGGTTGTCAAAACACTCTTTAAACTTACTCTTTTTCTTTATATCCTTATCTTTAAACCTATCTAATTTAACAAATAAATAATCTATAAGCATTTTAAATACTAAAGTTAAAATAAATAAAAGTACTGTCGAAAACAAAGGGTATTTAATAACTAACTTCAAACTTTTATAAAAATCAAAACTAATTCCTATTACCATAAACATAGAAAATAACATTGAAATTACTAATATAATTATATTTCTAATATTAAAATAATTTTTAATCTTTAACCTCATAATCTTCTCCTCATAATAATAAGATTATATATTTATTATACTACAAAATACTAATATCTAGTAAATAGATTGACAATTATATACAATTATTGTAAAATTGACGCATAAATCAATGAGAAGGACGAGTAATAATAGAAACCATTTATAGAAAGCCAGAATGATGGAAGCTGGTAATAGGCCTATTGTGAATAAAAACCTTTGAGAGGCTAAGCCCGGTTAATTACCGTTAAAAATGAAGAGAAAATCAGTTAATGATTAATAAGGGTGGTACCACGACAAAAAATCGTCCCTTTAATCATTAACTTTTTTATTTATAAGGAGGAAAAAATGAGAGAATTTACTGATCAAGAATTAGTTAGAAGGGAAAAAGCAGAAAACATAAAAAGTCTAGGTATAGATCCATTTGGAACTAGATTTGAAAGAACTGACTATGCTAAAGATATTAAAGAAAAATATGAAAATATACCACATGATGAATTTGAAAATATGAATGACACCGCTACTGTCGCTGGAAGAATAATGTTTATAAGAAAAATGGGAAAAGCATCATTCTTTACTATTCAAGATAAAACAGGGTATATTCAAATATATATTTCAATAAATGATATAGGCGAAGAAAATTATACATTATTTAAAACCGCAGACATAGGTGATATTGTAGGTGTTCATGGTAAAATAATGAAAACAGGGACGGGAGAAATCACAATTAAATGTTTAGAATACATTCACTTAGTAAAAGCACTAAGACCACTACCAGAAAAATTCCATGGACTTCAAGATATTGAAGAAAGATATAGAAGAAGATATGTTGACTTAATAATGAACGATGAATCTAAAAAAGTTGCATTAACTAGACCAAAAATAATAAGAGCAATTCAAAATTATATGGATAATCGTGGTTTTACAGAAGTTGAAACACCAATTCTTACTCCAGTTTTAACTGGAGCTTCAGCTAGACCGTTTATTACTCACCATAATGCTCTTGATATGCCTTTCTATTTAAGAATAGCACTAGAACTTCCTCTAAAAAGATTACTTGTAGGTGGTTTAGAAGCAGTTTATGAAATAGGAAGAGTATTTAGAAATGAAGGAGTAGATACAAAACATAATCCTGAATTCACTCTTATGGAAGCATACTTAGCATACTCAGACTTAGAAGGCATGATGGAACTAACTGAAGGAATGTTTAAAGAAATAGGAAACAAAGTATTTGGACGTTTAACATTTAATTGGAATGGTAAAGAAATAAACCTAAATGGAAAATGGAAAAGAGTTCACATGGTAGATGCCATAAAAGAAAAAACTGGTATAGATTTCTGGGAATATTTGACTTTAGAAGAAGCACAAAATCTTGCTAAAGAACATCATATAGAAGTAGAACCTCATTTCCAAGTAGGACATATTATAAATGCGTTCTTTGAACAATATGTTGAAGAAACTCTAATTGAACCTACATTCCTTTATGGACATCCAGTTGAAATATCTCCACTTACAAAAAGAAATCCTAAAGATCCAAGATTTGTTGATAGATTTGAATTATTTATAGACGGAAAAGAATTTGCTAATGCTTACACTGAATTAAATGACCCAATTGATCAATACGAAAGATTTAAAGCACAACTTGATGAAAGAGAACTTGGAAATGAAGAAGCAAATGACATGGATTACGATTTCCTTGAAGCACTTGAATATGGTATGCCACCTGCTGGAGGAATAGGATACG
>CAOJDZ010000113.1 GCA_948433815.1 uncultured Clostridia bacterium | reverse complement strand
CTGGTGATAATTTCTCTATGGAAATAATGAATGTTAATTATTTAGAGCGTTCTAAAGCGGGGGAAGCATTATTAAAAACAAAAAGTATATTAAAAACCGAAAAACGAGTTATTGGACATTTTTGTGACTTTGAAATAATAGGGTATGTTGATGATTTAATGAAATTACAACACTATTCATTAAAAGGGGAATATGAGTATCCGCTAGAATTATCAACGAGTGAATTAGGTAATATTATTAAAATTGAAAATCAAATAAAATCTATACCTGAAAAAATAGAAACATTTAAAGAAAATATAGAAAAAATAAAAAGAAAAATAGAAGAAACAAAAAATGAAATAGATAAGCCTTTTGCAAAAGAAGAGGAATTAAAAAGTCTAATTAAAAGGAAAAATGAGATATATAAAGAACTAGGTATTAATGAAAATGAAGAGAATATTGTATGTGAAATAGATAAAGAAAATAAGCAATATGAAATGGAAATATAAATTTTAATAAAAAAAGGCTTGATTTTTTCTCAAGTTAGAGTGATAAATTATTTAGATAAAAAATGGGTTTTAAGGCCCAAAAAATGCTTATATTTTAAAATGATATGCATCGTTGATTAATTATTAAAGAAAAAAATAAAAGTGTCTTAAAAGGCCTTAAAATCATTTTGTTGAAAAGGAGTGAAAAAATGAAAGAAAATATTAATGAAGAAACAAAAAAAGGAGTCGTGGAATTTAGAAATTTAAATACAAGTAACAAATTGTATTTTGGTAGTATATTACTAAATCATTTAGAAAATGGATTAATAAATGATGGTAACTATTCTGATAGTGAAGAAGCATACGAAAATGACAAACTTGTTCTTGAGAGTAGTGATATTAAATTAAGTGATCCTATGGAACTAGCAACAAAACTATTATTAGTAGGTGCAAATCTTGAAGGAATAACTTTAAATCCAAATGGTATTGATATAGAGCCATATATAAAAGATATGAATAATATTAATCCAGTATTATCTACTTTTTATAAACTTAATCTAAAGAATAAAATAGATTTTATAATAGAAATAATATACGACATTTCAACTTTAAGTGATTTAAAAATTATGGATTTTGATTTTAATGGATTAATTGATAATTTATTAACTTATACTAGATTAACATTTGGAAATAACAATTCTACTTCTTTAGAATTATAAAAAGTAGAAGAAAAAAGAATTTAAATTAGGTAAATAGTGTATTAGCACTTGAATTAGTGGGGATATATTAGCCAACAAAGGGGGTTGGTAATATGAATATAAAAGAAAGAAGTGATAGATGGAACGAAATTCAAATTGAACATATATATATGCTAATGATGTTAGCACAAATAAAGGAAATATTAGATAAAGAACAATATAAAAAAATTAAAAATAATATAGAAGAAGAATTTTTAAAAAAAAGAGCAATATATGCTCCACTTAATTATAAAGAATTAATATCTCAAAATAATTTAGTACGTGTTTGATTTCAATAACTTGGAAAGGTTTATAAATGAATATTGAAAGCAAAACACTAGAAACAAAAGAAGTAAAATTTGAAGAAATATTGGAATCAGTAAAAACTTTTAATGCGAAAGATTTTGTAAAAGAATGTAGTGAAATGCATTTGAGAGTTTGTGCTTATGCAAGAGTAAGCACAGATAATATAGAACAAAAAACCAGTTATGACTCACAAATTATTCATTATGAAAATATGATAAAGTCAAATACAAATTGGGAATTCGTAGGAGTTTATGCTGACGAAGGTATTACTGGAACACAATTAAAGAAAAGAGATAATTTTAATCAAATGATTCAAGATGCGTTAGATGGAAAAATTGATATGATAATAACAAAGTCAATATCAAGATTTGCAAGAAACACTGTTGATACGTTAAACATAGTAAGACTTTTACGTTCTCATGGAGTAGATGTATTTTTTGAAAAAGAAAATATTCATACAATATCTATAACAAATGAATTGTTTTTAACTCTTTATAGTGCATTTGCACAAGGTGAAAGTGAATCTATATCAGAAAATATGAAAGCAGGACTTGTGTATAAAATGAAAAGGGGCGAATGTGTAGGCAATCCTAATTGTTATGGTTATGATTGGAATCCTTTAACAAAAGAACTAATAATAAATGAAAAAGAAGCAGTAATAGTTATAAAAATATTTGAAGAATATGTATCAGGAAAGGGATCTAATATAATAGCAAGAGGATTAAACGAAGATGGAATTCCTAGTCCTAGTGGAAAAAAGTGGCGAGCCGAAACAATTAGGAGAATAATATGTAACGAAAAATATATTGGTGACTTGCGTTCAGGAAAATCATTTGTAGAAAATGTAATTACACATAAAAGAAAAATAAACAAAGGACAAACAAAACAATATTATACTACGAATCATCATATAGGAATAATTTCTAGAGAATTAGGAAATAAGGCAATAGAACTTTATAAGAAAAGAAGTGAAAAGTCAAAAAAATCACATGATAAATATAGCAGAAGATACCCGTTTAGTAGTAAGATATATTGTGGTTGTTGTGGTGAGAGATTTACTAGAAAATCATATTTGAAAAATAAAAATAATCCTAAAGGTGAAAGAGTTATATTTTGGGGTTGTAGAAGTAGAGATAATGATATAGAATGTGAAAACCATATTACTTATAAAGAGAAAGAAATAGAAAAAATATTTCTTGAGATGTATAACCAACTTTTCATTAATAAAGATAAATATATCAAAGCATTTTTAAATAAAATTAATGATACATTAGATGAAGAAGATATAGAAAAAGAAATTAGTAATTTAGAAAAAGATAGAAATAGAATTCTTGAAAAACAATCTAAACTTATTGATTTGCTTGTAGACGAAAGAATAACTAAAGATGTACTTAATTCAAAAATTGAAATGTTTAATATAGAATTAAAAAATATTGATGGAAAATTACAAGAATTAAAATCAAATGAAAAAAATTATCAAAAGAAAACAAAACAATTAGAGAAGATTACTAAAATGTTAGAAGATAAAAAGAAACTTGAAGAATTTGATAGTGATGTATTTGAAAATGTTGTAGAAAGAATAATAATTGGTGAAAAATTAGAGGATGGAACATTAAACTATAAAACAATAAAATTCATATTAAAAACTGGGGAAACTATTACAGGTGTAACTAGTTTGGAAAATATGTTGAATATGATGTATCAAAAAGGTGAAGAAAGTAAAAGTACTTTAAATATAAATATAAAGAAAATAAGCGAAGATACAACCAATGGTTTGACTGCGTATAGGTGCAGCAAGCGAAATAGCATTTGCAGGTGGTAAGTATGGTACAAATGCGCCAGCGTGGTATTACTACAATTCAACGGGAGACAGTGCAGTAGGAACAAGTTTATGGTGGACAATGAGTCCGTATTTCTATGGCAACGCGAGCGCGTTCTATGTGCATGGGTCTATTCACGTTGGTCAGTTGACTTACAACAATGTCCACGCCACGGCTCCCGGCATCCGCCCAGTCTTATCTCTAAAATCCTGTGTAACATATGTAAGCGGAGATGGTTCATCAGATAATCCATATACAGTAACATTAGATAATGCATGTAGTTTAGCTGAAAACTAGGAGGCAACATGAT
>CAOJDZ010000112.1 GCA_948433815.1 uncultured Clostridia bacterium | reverse complement strand
ATTGCTAATGTTCTCGGTTTAGGATGGGCTGCTACACCTGCTGGATTAAAAGCTATGGAAGAATTATCTAAAATAGACAAGGAACGGCATGGTGGAAAGATAACGGGAATCGCTTCTAATGAAATGTGCACTTTTTTAATTATTAATATCTCTTCTTTACAATTAATTCCTGTCAATATGATAGCCTACCGTAGTCAATATGGCAGTGTAAATCCTGCCGCTATCGTTGCACCAGCCATAATGGCTACTGCATTAAGTACTATCATAGCAGTTATATTTTGTAAATTCATGGACAAAAAGCAGAGGGTATAATGCTCTCTGCTTTTATAATAAGTCCAATCATGAAATAACAAAGAAAAGTTGTCATAGAAGTCAAAGTTGTTTATAATAAAAGAAAAAACTATTTTTATAGAACAAAAATAACTTTAATAAAAAACTTATTTTTTCATGAAAACAAAATTTCTAACATCAAACACATAGAAAGAAGGTGCAAATATGATTCAAAAAACATTGCCAATTGGTATTGATGATTTTAAAAAAATAGTAGAAGAATATTATTATTTTATAGATAAAACGGAAATGATAAAAGATTTATTAACTTATAAAACAGAAGTAACTTTAATCACACGTCCTAGAAGGTTTGGAAAAACTTTAAATATGAGTATGTTACGCTATTTCTTTGAAAAAACCGAACTCAACCATCACTCCTTATTCCAGAACTTAAAGATTTCTAAAGATGAAGACATGATGAAACACTGTGGAAGATATCCTGTCCTATTCCTAACCTTAAAAGATGTCAAATGTAACACTTGGCAGGAAACTTATCAAAAAATAAAAGGGTTAATTATCGATGAATTTACAAAACATGACTATTTACTAGAAGGAGATATATTAAAATCTACAGAAAAAAAATATTATCAACGTGTTTTAGATAATGTCATGACACTCAGTGATGCAGAGGAAACATTAAAAAAATTATCTTGTTATTTAGAGCGCTATCATAAAGAAAAAGTCATTATCTTAATCGATGAATATGATACTCCTATCGACAGTGGCTTTCATTCTAGCTTTTATGAACAAGTTGTTTCCTTTTTCCGAAACTTCTTTAGTGCCGCTCTGAAAGGGAATTCTAGTTTAAAATTTTCTGTCCTAACGGGTATCATTCGTGTATCCAAAGAAAGTATTTTCAGCGGACTAAATAATATCAGTGTTTTCAGTGTCATAGACGAAGATTATTGTCAATACTTCGGTTTTACTCAAGATGAAGTCACGCAACTCACCAAAGATTATGACTGCCAACAGCATCTTCCTCAGATTAAAACTTGGTATAATGGCTATCAATTTGGCGACTTAGAAATTTATAACCCTTGGTCTATCCTCAATTTCTTGCGCAAAAAATGTGTTTATATGCCTTATTGGGTCAACACCAGTAGTAATTTATTAATTCATAAACTTTTAAAACGATTACAAAAAGAACAAACCCAAGCCTTAAAATCTTTATTAGAAGGTAACTCTATAGAAACCATCATTAACCCAGAAATCACCTATAAAGATATCGAAGAAAACCATTATAATTCCTCTCATATCTATAGCTTTTTATTGGCTTGTGGCTATTTAAAAGTACAAGAAAAAAAGCTGCAAGGAGGAAAATGGAAAGTAAAGGTCAAAATACCAAATGAAGAATTATATAGTATCTTTGAAGATGAAATTTTAACCTCCCTACACGAAAACCTATATAGTGATCAACTCCTTCACTTTTTAGAAGCACTCCTCCAGCAAGAAACACAAACCATCAAACAATTCCTAGAACAGCTACTTTTAGAAAGTATCAGTAACTTTGATACCTTAGAACGCTTTTATCATGGACTTATGTTAGGCTTAGTTGTTTCCTTCCGAGAATACTATCAGATACGGAGCAATCGAGAAAGTGGAGAAGGCAGATATGATTTGATGTTACTTCCTAAAGAGAAGGAAAAACCGGGAATCCTATTTGAGTTTAAAATAAAAGAAGCAACCGAAACCTTAGAACACGCCGCCGATAGAGCCTTAAAACAAATCCAAGAGAAAAAATATGATACAGAACTCTTACAGGCAAAAGTTTCTTATGTGATAAAATATGGGATTGCATTTGATAAGAAAAAGGTTGCTGTAAAAGTAAAACAAGACTTTCCTCGAACCTCATAAAAAAAGAATTGTTTAAATAAATGTATAAAAAGACAGTTTCCTTCTAAAAAGCAATATAACACTTTAAAATAAACCCTATTTGTTAACGAAAACAAAACTTCTAACATCAAACACATAGAAAGAAGGTACAAACATGATTCCAAAAACATTGCCGATTGGCATTGATGACTTTAAAAAAATAATAGTAGAAGATTACTATTTTATAGATAAAACAGAAATGATAAAAGATTTATTAACCTACAAAACAGAAGTAACCTTAATTACACGTCCTAGAAGATTTGGAAAGACTTTAAATATGAGTATGTTACGCTATTTCTTTGAAAAAACCGAACCCACTCATCACTCTTTATTCCAAAACTTAAAAATTTCCAAAGATGAAGAAATGATGAAACACTGTGGAAGATATCCTGTCATATTCCTAACCTTAAAAGATGTCAAATGTAACACTTGGGAGGAAACTTATGAACTTTTAAAAGAACTTATTCGAATTGAATATGAAAAACATCGGTATCTTTTAGAAGAATCTTACTTATCCAAAGAAGAAAAATTATCTTATAAAAAAATATTAAAACTGGAAGGAAACAACAGTAATTATGTCCTCGCTCTCTCTACCTTATCCTCCTATTTAGAGCGCTATCATAAAGAAAAAGTCATTATCTTAATCGATGAATATGACACTCCTATCGACAGTGGCTTTCATTCTGGCTTTTATGAACAAGTTATTTCCTTTTTCCGAACCTTCTTTAGTGCCGCTTTGAAAGGGAATTCCAGTTTAAAATTTTCTGTCCTAACCAGTATCATTCGAGTATCTAAAGAAAGTATTTTCAGCGGACTAAATAATATCAGTGTTTTCAGTGTTATAGACGAAGACTATTGTCAATACTTCGGTTTTACTCAAGATGAAGTCACGCAACTCACCAAAGATTATGACTGCCAACAGCATCTTCCTCAGATTAAAACTTGGTATAATGGCTATCAATTTGGCGACTTAGAAATTTATAACCCTTGGTCTATCCTCAATTTCTTGCGCAAAAAATGTGTTTATATGCCTTATTGGGTCAACACCAGTAGTAATTTATTAATTCATAAACTTTTAAAACGATTACAAAAAGAACAAACCCAAGCCTTAAAATCTTTATTAGAAGGTAACTCTATAGAAACCATCATTAACCCAGAAATCACCTATAAAGATATCGAAGAAAACCATTATAATTCCTCTCATATCTATAGCTTTTTATTGGCTTGTGGCTATTTAAAAATAACAGAATGTAACTTAATTGAAGGAGAATGGAATGCAATAGTAAGTGTCCCAAACGAAGAACTTTATTATATCTTTAAAAAAGAAATCTTAAATAACTTAAGTGGGAATCTATCCAACAATAATGTAACCCATTTTTTAGAATCACTCCTCCAGCAAGAAACACAAACCATCAAACAATTCTTAGAACAGCTACTTTTAGAAAGTATCAGTAACTTTGA
>CAOJDZ010000111.1 GCA_948433815.1 uncultured Clostridia bacterium | reverse complement strand
ATCATCTAGATGAACAGTACCTGTTGTTTCACTATCTGCGAATTCTATAAATACTGCGATATTTTTTATATTTTTAGTGGAAGATGATTTATCTAAAGCAAGTATATCTTTATTAGCATTTGTTTCTATTGTTTTTACTTCATAAACTACAGTACTTGATAAAATTAGAAATGTACATATAAAAAGAGAAACTAGTAATTTAGTTAGTTTTTTCATTCTTTTTACCTCTCTTTTTAATTTTTTTATCTTCTATATTATTTGATTCTTCTTGTGGTTCTGTATTACTTAAAACTTCATTTGTTTCTATTATTTCATTTGTTTCTTTTTTATCTTTTTTTAGTTTTATAATTAAATATATAATTATAGTTAAAGGTATTAACATTAATCCTATACATATGTAAATTATCATATTAATATTTAATTTATTTTTCTTTTCTTTTAATAAAAAGTCTGGGAAAAGTTGTATAGTATTTTCACTTGTTTCATATAAGTATTCTCTGTTTTTTCCTTCATTATTTATAGCGTTTAATACACAATAATTATCATTTTCTTTAAATTCATAACACATAACTTCTGTTTCATTTATTTTAATTGTTTTTAAGATTACACCATTTCTTTCTGACTCTTTATCTATAATATAGATTATGTGATTATTTATGTTTAGTGGTGTGAATTTGTTTAGTATTTCATTCTTTTCTTTATTAAATAAGTAAAAGCTTTTTTCATTATTTTCATTTAGTCCATATATTAGTGTTAAGTGTTCACTTGTAAAAATAGATATAGTTTTATCGTTTAGAGTATAATCTTCTTTTGTGAAGTTTTCTGGGATAGTAACACCTTCGTAGTTTCTTACTATTCCTATTTTTTCTTTATTATAATCAAGATATACTTCTGGTGTTTCATCTACATATGCATTTATTTTATAAACTTTGATGTTACCATTTTCTGCGGTTACTTTTATTTCTATATAATTGTTTCCTGGTTTTACATCATACCCTCCAGTTCCTTCTACTTTGGCTTTTTGGTCTTTAGGTGTAGCGTTTATTGTTAATTTTGTTACATCTTTATTTAGTTCCACTTTGTATTCTAAAGTATCAGCATTGAAGACAGGAGAAAGTTCTCCATTATTTACTGTAAGTGAAGACAAGTTATTATCTCCAGATTTTTGTACTCCTGGTGTTGATGGTTTTCCAGATGAAGGATTATTAGATATAGTTACTGATACTTTTCTAGAACCTGGATTATACATGTTAGCATCTGGATCTGAGAAACCTGTTACTGGGGTTGCGGTTACTGTTACTACTCCGCTTCCACCTGCGGTTACTCTTACACTTACATATCCTTGTTCAACCCAAACACTGTTAGTAGATAGTGTTCCGTTTGATACTGTAAGGTCAACTCTACCTATACAGTCTCCTCCTACATTAATTGTAAAAGTTCCATTAGGTTTAACTTCTTTTACACTTGAAGACATTCCAAAAGATGCTGCATCTAATGGTAGTAAGGAAATAAAAAATAGAGTTATTCCCATTACTAATATTTTTAATTTTTTCATATAAAAGTTCACTCCTTAATAAATTTATTTAATTATATCATGTAGAGGCAAAAAATAGTATTAAAATTTATAATAATTTAGGAAATTTTTAGATAAATTATAAATTAAAAATAGGTGAATTAAATATCCGCCTATTTATTTTTTTATTCAGTTTTTTCTAATCCATTTTCTGTTAGAATGTATATTTTATTTATTACTTCTTCAATATATTTTCTATCATGTGAAATACTTATTATAGTTCCATTAAATTCATTTAATACTTTTCTTATTATGGGGTTAGATAATGGACTTACATTTCTTGTAGGTTCATCTAATATTAATACATTACATTTATCTAATACAAATTTTATTAGAAATAATTTTGCTTTTGTTCCATTACTTAAAGAAGATATTTTACTTGTCATTTCATCTGATGTTATATTCATGTTTCCTAAATACATTCTTGACAATGTTATTGTGTCTTTGTTTTTATTTGGTGCGATAAAATCTAATACGTATTCATAATTATCTAATATAACTCCATAATCTTGTGGCATGTATCCTACTTTTATATCATTTCTTGTTTTTAGTTCATTATAAATTAATTTTAATAATGTTGATTTTCCTACTCCGTTTTTTCCAATGATACATATGTGTTCATTACCTATTATTTCTAGATTTATATTTTTAGATAAGATTTTATTTTCTATTTTTAGTTCATCTAGTTTAATGTCTATAATCTTTTTTGTTTTTGGTATAGAAGCGTTTTCAAAAAAGAAATTTATGTTTTCTTCTATATCTGGTTTTTGTGTTAATTCTGTTTCGTTTAACTTTTTTTCTTGAGATTTTAAAGAATGCATTTTCTTTTTTAGTAGTTTAGCTCCATGAGGATTACTTCTAGATATTGCGTTTTGTTCATATTCAACTTTGTTCATAACTTGTATTAGTTTTTCTAGTTTTTTGTTGTATTCTCTTTTTTCTCTTTCCGCTTCTTTTGTTTGTTTTCTTATGCTGTTTAATCTTTTTTCTACGTATTCATCATAACTTATTCTTAATAATGTGTGTCTACATTCAGTTTTATTTTTTATTTGTTCTAAGTGTAATATCATATTCGCCGCCTTAGATAGTAGTGTTTCATCGTGTGATATGAAAACTATAGGTAATATAGACTTATTAATAAATGATTCTAACCAAAGAAGTGTTTCAATATCTAAATCATTTGTAGGTTCATCTAAAAATAGAATGTCATAATCGTTAATTAATAATTTTAAAATACCTATTTTTATTTTTTCTCCGCCTGATAAAGTTTTTATTTTTCTATCTAGAACTTCATCAGTTACTTTTATAATTTCTAAGTTTTTATAAAAATCATTTATTTTGTTATAGTAATCTTCTTCACTTTCAAATAAAAATTCTTTTACTGTTTTGTTTAAGTTTTCATTAGACATAGATTGTTCTAAGTAACCAACTTTTGAATTTTTAGTATTTATTGTTCCTGTTATAGATGCATACTCACAAATTCCTAGTATTGATTTTAGTAATGTTGATTTTCCATTACCTTCTTCACCAATTATTCCTAGTTTATCTTTTTTGTTTAGTGTTAAAGAAAGATTTTTAACAATGTATCTATCTTTAACCATTATTGTTAAATTTTTTATTTCAAACATTTATGCCTCCTAAATTCGGCATAATTAAAGTTTATGCCAGACTTATTTTAATATTTTCATGTTATCACCTCTTTTATTTTTTAATTTTTATTTAAATCTACTATTTCTATGTTTTCTTGTTCTTCTTTTCTTGCTAGAGATATTATCATATAGTATATAAATAATCCTCCAAATACACCGCTTATAAACATTTCAATTATACTAGTATTTTTTCTACTTAATATATAAAATATTACTGCGGGTATTAAAAATAGTGTTGATAAAATTATAGCATTTTGTTTACTTGTTTTCTTTATTATATAACTTAAAATGGTTGTTAGTCCACCTACTAAAATTAGTAAGGGGATACCATAATAAATTATTAAAAATATAAATAGTACTACTAATAATGGCATTATTATTTCTTAATTATTAGCGACATCAAATAATCTTTATTACTTATCTTTTATTAAAATATTAAAGAA
>CAOJDZ010000110.1 GCA_948433815.1 uncultured Clostridia bacterium | reverse complement strand
TATTTTATCTTTTCTTTTTCTTGTTAGAGTTATTAGTAATATCATTATAATTACTATTGTCTCTACACCTAATATTATTATAATCATTAAAAAGTTTTCATTTTTTTTAGTTAATTCATTTATTATTTTGTCATTATATCTTGTTATGGTGTTATTAACCATGTCGTATTGATAGAATCCTTCAGTACCTGTTTCAATATTAACACCATATACTAAATAGTAATCTTTTACTCCGTCATATTGATATGCATCTACTTCAGTTCCGTTTATTGTTACTTTAGTTTGTTTGTAATATTTAGGTGAGGTAGGTGCTGTTTTTGGGAATAATAGCATTCCTTCTGTTTTTAGTTCAGTATATAATGTGTATTTATTGTATTCAGCATCATATATGTATAAGTTTTGAGTTCCGTCTTCTGCTTTAAGGCCTATTAAAGTATAGCCAGTAATTTTTGATTTGAATGCTGGCACTTCAATGTCATTTATTCTTTCTGTCGCTGGTTCAAATGTTGCGGGTGCTGTTAAGGTGCTTGCTCGTTTTACTACTGTATATTTCTTGCCATCTATAGTTACTTCTATTGGATTTTTATCTTCTACATTTACTTTTACTGTGTAAGTTTTGGTGCTTCCATTTTCTGCGGTTACTACTACTTCAAACTTGTTTTCACCTTCACTTACTTCAAATTCTCCTAGACCATTTATAGATGCTTTTTTGTCTTCTGCGGCTCCTGTTAGAGTTATTTTTTCAATATCACTTGGTACTGTTACTGTATATTCAAGTGTATCTTTGTTAAATTCTTCATTTAGTGTATACCCTTCAACGCCTAGACTTGATAAGTTATTGTTTTTAGAATAACTTGCTTCAAGTTCTGCTTGAGTGATACCTGTTATTTTTGTACTTTTAATTGTTAAATTAAGTGGTGTATCGTTTTCGTCATTTAAGGGTAAAACTTTTGCAGATTTTACTGACACTGTGCTCGTTCCTTTAGCAAGTACAACTAAGTTAAAAGTGTATGTTTTACTTTTTCCAGAGCCCACTCTATTGGAATCGACGATTTGAGCACTAGATTCTTTTAATTTTAATTTACTAGAGTCGTAACTTAATGTAAAATCCCACGCACCTAAAGTTTCACTTGATGAAATTGTTACAGTTACTGTTACTGTACTACCTATAACTGCTGTAGTTCTATTTGATTTTACGCTTATAGTACCAGTAGCTGCATCAAATTTAGGAATATTTAAAAGTAATGTAAGACTCATTAAAATTAAACAAAATATTTTTTTTATCCCTTTTTTCATTATTCTTCTCCTATAATTTTATTATCTTTAAAATATGTTTTTGTATTTTAAGTAAATCTGCTATATCAACAGCTCCATCGTTATTTGTATCTCCTCCGATGAAATTTATTCCATTTAATTTTGTAGTATTAAGTACATGTTTTTGTATTCTTAATAAATCTACTATGTCGACAATTCCATCTCCATTTGTGTCTCCTGTTACAGCAAGTCTATATATTTTTGTTTCTCCACTTGAAGCTGTAATTTTTACACTTTGACCTGTTGCTAGTAATTGGCTCCCTGGCACTACATTATTTGTAGTTGAAGTTACTGTTACTGTAGCAGAAGGGCTTACTTTAGCTACACTTTGCTCTAGAGTACTTACATAAGTATCAGGGCTTATCCCATACATAACGTCACCATTAATTTTAACTGATAATTTACTTACAATATCTTCTGTAGTTTCTTTAGCTTTTTTTATAGTGATATTATAAGTTTTTACGTTACCATTTTCTGCGGTTACCACTATTTTGTGTTCTGTTACTTCTCCTGTTAAAGTAATTGTTCCAAGTCCTATTACTGTGCTGTTAGCATCTGTTTTGGTACCTGATATTTCTACTGTAGTTAAAGTGTCGCTTACGTATGTTAAATAATCTGTTATATCCATTTCTTCAGTAGTTATCTTTTTACCATTAACTAATATTTCATTTAAAGTATTTACGCTACTTGCTATTTCTGGGAGACTTACATATGCAGGCATATCTTTGTATACTGGTATTTCAAACATAAATGGATCGTCTAATTTTCCATTATTTTTGTATGTTTTATAAATACTTAATGACTCTTCTGTAGGTGCTAGTATGTTAGACATGTATTGAAAAGTTCCAACGCTAGAAAAATTTGGTTCATTAGTATTAAATTTTTCAAAGTATAATAAATTTTGAGTTTGTGAAACATAATTTTTTGATATATGATATGCTCCACCATTAATTGATTTTTCTATAGTATTCCAAGGTCTTCCATTTGTGTCATCAAATCCACATGCTTTTCCACAAGCATAAGCAAGTCCTCTTGCAGCAGGGTTTCCTGTAAAATCATCTATATAAGCACCGATATTAAATAAGTTATAGTATCCATTAAGGTTATATCCCCTATAAGTAAGATTAGTTTCTCCAGTTAAATCTGATCCTTCTTGTTTTACCCTACTTACCAAATGTAATGGACTAACATTATATATAAAACCTGCTTCAATAAATGCGTATATATATTTATCTTCTTTTAATCCGCTTGGAATTACATAAGATACTAAGTCATAGTATTTTTTTGATGAAGCACTGTTACGGTCAAATGTATTTTTATTATCAGAACCATAATTATATTTTTGAGATTCAAACATAAATACAAATTTTTCTGTTAATGAATTTCTTGGATCAAGATAAAAAGCGTCTACTCCACTAGTAACTGTTAAAAAGTTTGGTTCATGTTCTTTATAAGTATATATATTTTTTATTATATTATTAACGTAATTCTTATGTATTGAATTTTTGCCTGCTTCTACTGATACTATATTTTCCCAACTGTAATTAATTATGACAGGAGTAAAACTCCAAGCTGGATGAAGTTGATGAAGTTTTACTAAATATGGTAAGTATGAGTCAGGAAATCCTAAACCTCTTAAATAATTTTCATAATCTGTATCTCTTGCTGTTAGTTCCTCTTTAGTGCTAACATTGGCTGCACAAGTATAACCTACGCTATCTTTATAATATCTAATTTTATACCAACCAACAGAACAGGTATTAGTTACTTGTCCAGTTACTTTTTCTAATATTGTAACGTTTGTTCCTGGAGCAAGTTCATAATACGCTGTATTATTATATGTTGGTCCTGGTCTTACAGATGCTCTTGTATCTGTAATTCTTGCTTCATAAGTTTGCTCATTATAATTTGGATTATTATCAGGTAGTGCACCTATAGAAACATATTTTCCACAGATATAGGCTTCTCTTCCATTGTAATTTATTTTATACCAACCTATTGAACATGATGGGTCTCCAACGTTATGTAAGTTAGTTTCTATTATATCTAAAGTTGCATTTGAAGAAGGAAATTGGTATATAAAAGTACTGCTATCTACTCTAGGTTCACTTCTAACTGCTACATACGCTTCTGTAGTATATCCAGTTATAGCATCTAAAGTATCTATACAAATAAAACTTAATATTAAAGTTATAAATAATAAAAATGTTTTTTTCATAATTCCTCCTTTTATGCATGGTATGGTATTTTATATTATATCAAACTTTTAAATGATTTTCTTCAATTATTACAATATTTTACATATATTTTAAAAAAGTTATAGAAATTTATTCTATACTTTTTAGTTCATCTATTAAATTACT
>CAOJDZ010000109.1 GCA_948433815.1 uncultured Clostridia bacterium | reverse complement strand
TTAACAATTTCATCTTTTTTCATGTCAATATTTATTTTTACCTAAACTCAAATTATTTAATAAAGTTTTAAAATTTAAATAAATGCTTTGTTTTTATATAATGTAAATAGTTTAAAATGTTTTTTAATTTTCTTTGTGATTGGTTTGTTATCATGATATAATTTGTTTGGAGGTAAGAATTATGGAATTAAAAAATAGTAGAACAGAAGCTAATTTAATGGCTGCGTTTGCTGGTGAAAGTCAGGCTAGAAATAAATATACTTATTATGCTAGTCAAGCTAAAAGAGAGGGTTATGAACAAATAGCTGCGATTTTTGAAGAGACTGCTAATAATGAAAAAGAACACGCTAAAATGTGGTTTAAAGAATTAAATGGAGGTTCAGTTCCAAGCACTTTAGACAATTTAAAAGATGCTGCTTCAGGAGAAAATTATGAATGGACAAGTATGTATAAAGAATTTGCTGAAGTTGCTCGTGAGGAAGGATTCGAAGAAATAGCAAGATTATTTGATGGAGTAAATCAAATAGAAAAAGAACATGAAGAAAGATTTTTAAAACTACTTAAAAATGTTGAAGATAATTTAGTGTTTGAAAGCGAAGAAGAAACAATTTGGATTTGTAGAAATTGTGGACATGTTTATAGAAGTAAGGAAGCTATTGAGGTTTGTCCTGTATGTAAACATGGAAAAGCTTATCAAGAAAGAAAAGCACAAAATTATTAATATATAATAAAAACTTTAGAAAAATTACTAAAGTTTTTTGTTTGCGGAAAAATAAAAAAAGCTCGTAAAACGAGCCTCTGTGTCGTTGAACACATTTGTGAATATTTATTCCTTTTTAGGAACAAATTAATTGTACTATAAAAATTTAATTTTGTAAACTGAAATTTAAAAAAATATTGAAATTTTTAATTTTAGTTTCTATTTTTTAATTTTTTATTGGATTAAAAGAAAATTTTAAGTACTATAAAGTATTAATTAATTTAAGGTTTATAAACTAAAAAACCTTGAAAATTTTTCAAGGTTTAATAATCTTTTAGATGGCGCCCGATGCAGGACTCGAACCTGCGACCTAACGGTTAACAGCCGTGCGCTCTACCGACTGAGCTAATCGGGCAACTGCAATTAGTATTTTATAATATATTATATGCAAAGTCAATTGAATTATGCAAAATAAATAAAAAAAGTTGATTTTAATATCAACTTTACCACATATTAGTGTATTTTCCTTCATTTTTATATATTTCATCCATTGTGTTAATAAAACTATATAAGTTATATAGGCTTGGGCCATTTTTAGGGAAAGTTTTTATTACAACTCCGCCTACAAGGCTTTCAGCGATGTGTATGTTTTCTTCATCTATACCTGCAATAATGGCTATATGACCATCTCTTCCTATTAGGTCTCCTACTTTATAGTTTCCACTTAATACAAATTCTTTAGTTAATTCATGTTTAATTCCTAAATCTCCTATATCATCGTCTCTGTAAGTATCTCCAGCACCTGAATCTCCAACATCAAATCCCGCATTATATAAAGCCCAACTAACGAATCCGCTGCAGTCTAGACCATTTGGATATTTCTTTCCTGGAACATATCCATATTCATCTTGCCAATTAATTAATGGACAACCCCAAATAGCTGGCCCATATTTTATTGATACTAATGTATTAAATTTATCTTCATGTAAATATAATCCTTTATGATAATATCTTCCTTCACCATCTACATATGCTTTTCCATCATAATTGTTTAATCTTCCATTTTCAAAGAAATAATCTATTTTATACGGAAATTCAAGTACTAAGAATCTAGCGGAAGTAACAACTGCACCTCTAGTTTGGTATCCTGCTTCATTTATTTTATATTCTAATATTTCATCTAATAGTTGTGCTTCTTCACTGTTATATCTTTTACAAGTTAATTTTGTTTTGTTGTTGTCTAAACTTGCTTTTTTATATAAATCTGTAACTATAACATTAATTTCTTTTTTAATGTTGTTAGTAGTTTCAACTGTTACTACTGCATTTCCATTGTTTACTGGTGTAATTATATTATTTTCTAGTATTACTATATTTTCATCTGATGAAGAATAAGTTAATGTTTCATCTACGTTTCCTAAAGTTGATAGTTTACTTTCTATTATAAAAGTTTCTCCTAAAGTAAGAAATACTTTTTGTTTATTTAGTTCTAAATCTAATATTGCATTGATTTCTACTTTTTCTAATTCTGTAGTTGTAATAGATCCGCGATTATCTTTTAGATGTAAATAATGCTTTCCAGCGTTTACGTTAAATTCGCATTTATTATTTTTTAGTTTTTTCCATTCAGCATCGTCATTTATATTTTTATTGCTGCTAATTACACATTTATATTCTTTATTAAATGGATTATAAATTTCTATAATCATTGTTTTAGTATTATCTGTGTTTAATGTATCTTTTATTTTAATTGATTCTATTTTTATAGTTCCAAATTTTAAGAATATTTCTATAATTATTAAAAGTAATATAATTGGAATTAAAGAAAAGATTAGTTGCTTTATTAATTTCATAATATCACCTATTTTAAAATATTATATCAAAGTGTATGTGTTTTTACTATTATAATATGTTCGAATTTATGTAAACTTATTTTGTTTTGTTAGAGTTTTTATCTTAAATGTTATATAATTATAGTGGTGAAGAGCATGGATAACAATATAGAGATTTTAAATATGGAAGATGAACCAAAGAAATTTAGTGTTTTAGAGACTTATGGAGAAGATTTAAAAAATAAAACTTATATTACTAATCCTGCGATTGGAAGAGATGAAGAGATAAAGGAAACTTTGTTAGTGTTACTTACTCCTGAGAAAAGTGCGATGCTAGTAGGTAAACCTGGTATTGGTAAAACTGCGATTGTTGAAGGTATAGGTTATAGGTTACAAAAAGGAGAAGTTCCTGAAGCACTTAAAAATTATCAACTTATAAAAGTTAATGTATCTAGTTTACTTGGAAATATACAAAATGAAAAAGGTGTAAGTGAAAATAAACTTCAAATTTTAGTTAGTGAACTTAAAGATAAAGAAAATATTATATTATTTATAGATGAAGCGCATTTGCTTGTTAGTAGAAATACATCAAACTTAAATGTAGACTTTGCTAATATGCTTAAGCCTGGTCTTGATAGAGGAACTATTAAAATGATTGGTGCGACTACAACCGAAGAATATGATTCTTATATTTTAAGAGATAGAGCGTTTTTAAGACGTTTCCAAAAAGTAGATGTTTTAGAGCCTACTATAGATGATACTGTTAAAATTTTACTTGGTACTTATCCTAAACTAGAAAAACAAAGTGGTGTTAAAATTCCTTATAGTGATTATCAAAAAGAAAAAATATTTAGATTTTTAGTTGAGTTAACTGATGAATATAAGAGAATATATGAAATAGGTAATAGATATCCTGATATTGCACTTACTTTACTAGGTAATGCTTTTAGTAATGCAGTTTTTGAGAATTTAGAAAAAATGAACATTACTCATATTTATAATGCTATTAAGAATAGTAAAAGTATATATGAAGATGCTAAGAGAAAAGGAATTATTGAATTTAAAGAATTATTTAAAGATATAATTGAAGAAGAAAATGCAGTTTTAGACTAATTTTTCTTTTTTTTGTGAAAATTTATTAATTATAAAATTTAAAATTGGAGATGTGTTTTCTTTCTTTTTGATAGATTTT
>CAOJDZ010000108.1 GCA_948433815.1 uncultured Clostridia bacterium | reverse complement strand
AAGAAGTGCTAATGTTTTTTCTATTTGTTCTTTTCTTATATTAGTATCAGTTTCTAATGTTTTTATTATTTCTTCGTTCATTTTTTCACCTAAAGTTATTATATAATAATATACAACTTTATTCTAGATTAAAGTGTTTTTTATGTAAACTAAAAAGCTTATAATTAGGCTTTGGGAATGTGTTAATGTAAAAAAAGAAAGAGAAGTTTATCTTTCTCCTTCTTCAAGCATGGTTCTTATGAAAACACCATAACCTTTTGTTACTTCGTCTACAAGTACGTGAGTAACAGCACCTATAATTTTATTATTTTGAATTATTGGGCTTCCACTCATTCCTTGAACGATTCCACCACTTTCTTCAAGTAATCTTTTATCAGTTACTTTGAAAAGTATTGATTTGTTTCCTTTTATCTCATTTTTATTTAATGAAATAATTTCTATTTCGTATTCGTTAATAGTGTTTCCTTCAGTAATTGTTAGTATTGTAGCTGGTCCTAGTTTTATGTCTTCCCAATAAGCTACACTCATTTCTTCTTTTTTAGGAAGAGTCGTAGTGTAGGTACCAAATATTCCTGTGCCTGTGTTTTTCTTGATTGTACCTATTTTGTTATTATAAGATATACTAGCATTTTTACTTCCTACTGAACCATTTGTGCTTCTGTCTATTCCGTTAACTGTACTACTAAATATGTTACCATTCTTTACTTCTACTCTACCTTGAGTTTCTGTCATAACTATTTCATGTCCTAAGGCACCATAGATTTTAGTAATTGGGTCTATATAAGTCATCGTACCAATTCCTGTTACTTTTTCTTTTACATATAAACCTGTTTTATATACATTGTCTTCTTTTATAAGTTTTAATTTAGTATTAATTTCTTTACTTTTTCTTTTTATTTTTATGTTTACTTCATCGTTTTTTATGTTTTTGTCTATAAGTGTGCTCATTTCATTGATGGTACTTATTTCCTCACCTTCGATTTCTAGAACAGTATCACCAACTTTTAGAGTTTCACTACCAATGTATTTTCCATCTACTTTATAGAATCCTACGACTACAAGTCCAGGTGTTTCTATTTGTATACCTATGTTTTCTCCGCCTGGTATTACATATTCAGAGTATGCGAATAGATGTAGAGGTGTGAGTATTAACGCCAACGATAATATAATAAATTTTTTCATTTTTAACACCTCGTTATTATTGTGGCTAGAATAAAGTAAAAAAAAGAACCAATAATTTACTTGGTAACTTTTTCCTTATTCTTCTGTTTTAAAGTCTTCTAAATTTCCGTTTTCTGTCATTATTTTATTTACTGTTTCAGTAGCACTATTTAGTTTATTTGAGCAAAAACTTACATATTTCATAGCTTCTGTGTATTTATTTACCATATCATCTAGTGGTACTTCTCCACCTTCTAATTCTCTTATAATGCCTTCTAATTTTAGTAATGCTGATTCAAATGTTTCTTCTTTCATTATTTCACCTCTTTTACTTCACTTGTTATTTCTCCATCACTTAATTTTGTAGTTAATATTGAACCTTTTTCTATGTTTTTAATACTTTTTAAGATTTTACCATCTATAAGGTTAATGCTATAACCTTTTTTTAATATGTTTTCTGGATTAAGTAAGTCTAGTTTTGTTTTTATTGTTTCTAGAATATTGTTATTTTTTTCTAATTTATATTTTATATTTGTATTTAGTTTATCTAATAAATTATCTAGTTTTTGTTCTTCTACTTGGTACATGTTAGTTGGGTTATTAAGTATGTAGTTATTTTTGTACTTGTTTAATGTTTCTTCATAGTTTTTTAATTTTTTAGATATTACACTTATGATTCTAGATTGGTAATCGGCTAAGTATCTAGATATTTCTAGTTTGCTAGGGACTACAAGTTCTGCGGCTCCTGTAGGGGTTGGTGCTCTTAGGTCTGCCACGAAATCGCTTATTGTGTAATCTATCTCATGTCCTACTGCGCTTACTATTGGTTTTTTACTATTAAAGATTGCTCTTGCGACTATTTCTTCATTAAATGCCCATAAATCTTCAATGGATCCTCCGCCTCTTCCTACTATTATTACATCAACGTCACTTTCATTTGCTTTTTCTATCATCTTAACTATGTTTTCTTTGGCACCTACTCCTTGTACTAAACTTGGAAAAAGTATAATCTCTGTTAGCGGGAAACGTCTATTAATAGTGCTTATTATATCTTTTACAGCGGCTCCAGTTGATGCGGTTACTACACCTACTTTTTTAGGGATTCTTGGTAATTTTTGTTTTCTAGAGTCATCAAATAAACCTTCTTTAGCAAGACGACGCTTTAATTCTTCAAATAATATGTATAAGTTACCTACTCCGTCTTCTTTCATGCTTGTGACTGTTATTTGGTAAGAACCACCCGCTACGAATACGTTTATTTTTCCTTTAACAGTTACATTCATTCCGTCTTTAGGCGTAAAAGCAAGACCTACATCTTTATAGTTAAACATTACAGCATTAATTTTACTGTTTTCATCTTTTAAACTAAAATACAAATGTCCTCTTGTGTGAAATTTTAAGTTACTTATTTCACCTTTTATGTTAACGTAAGATAGAAATTCGTCTCTATCAAAAACGCTTTTTATATATGTGTTTACATCACTAATACTAAGATATATTTCTTCATTCATTTGGTACCTCGTTATTTAGTATTTCATCTAATACTGCGTTTAACATTTTTGTGATTTTTTCATCACTGTACTTTTTAGATAATTCTATTCCTTCATTTATACTTACTATTTTAGGTGTGTCAGTGTATAGTAATTCGTACGCGCTCATTCTAAATATTGCTTTATCAATATTTCCAAGACGAGATACTTGCCATTCTTTCATGTATTTATCTATTAGATTATCTAGCTCGCTTTCTTTTTCTATTACTCCATTAACTATATTTTTTATAAAGTCATTATTGCTTTTATCATTTTCTTTTATTACGTCTTCTAAATTATAATTAATTTCATCTTTTCTATATACATTTATTTGATATAGAATTGTCATTATTTTTTCTCTTAATTCGCTTCTTGTAACTTTCATAGTAATACACATCCTTACGCTTTTAATTATAACAAAGCCTAAAAAAAATTACCATAGTTTTGTTATGGTAATAGTTCTTTTTTTGTTTGCTTTTTTAAGTTTTCGTTATATTCATCCATTAGTAATAGAAGTGTTAATTTGTCTGACCCTTCTATATCTGGAAATTCTTTTTTAAATAATTCAATATCAATTATTTTGGGATCTAAACTATATTGGTTGCGATCTGTTTCAAGAGATATTTCCTTACCAGATTGAAATTCTAGAAATGTGATGTTTTCATTAATATCAAAGCGTTTAAAAAGATAATAATTAGAAGTTATTTTAAAAATAGGTTTTCCATTTTTATCAAAACTACTTAAATATTTTATTTTTCCAATATATAAATTGTCAAGCCCATTTAAATTAATGTATGCCATGTTTATTACCTAAAGATAATTTAGCAGGTTTATCTGGGTCTTCATCATCTGGTATGTACTTTCCTGTTAGTGAATCACTTTTATAAAGTTCATCTGTAATATTATTTATTTGTTTTACTTTCATGCATGTATACAATGTATCTTATTATAGCCACCCCTTGGTAACTTTCATTTTCCTCAGTACATCTCCCTCCCAATTTAATGTCCTTTTCTTTATTCTTTCTATAACTTACTGAGCTGAT
>CAOJDZ010000107.1 GCA_948433815.1 uncultured Clostridia bacterium | reverse complement strand
ACTGTTCCTTCTGAACTAGTTAATGATTTGATAGTTGAATCATTAGATTTTCTTCTAACTTTAACTGTATATGTGCCTTTAGCGCCAGAATCAGCAGTTACTACTATTTCAAAAGTGTTATCTCCAACTTCTAGATTTTTAATTCCTGTACCTGTTAAAGTAGTTCCGCTTACTCCTGTTGCACTTAAATCAATTGTAGTTTTGGCATACTCAACTGAACCTAAATCGTATGTTGCATCTTCTGGTTTAAATCCTGGGATTGGTGTTCCATCTACTACTATTTCTTCTAGTGTTGCATTTTCATTAATTTCTCTAGTTATATTTATTGTATAAGTTTTTTTACTATTATCTTCTGCGGTTACTTCTACAATTACTGTATTGCTTCCTGACTTTAATTCAGTAGCGCCTGTCCCTGTGATACCTTTTGTGTATTGTCCTTTAGGTGTTGCATTTATTGTTACATTTGATACATCACTTGGTACTGTTACACTATATGGTCCTCCATTAGCACTTGTAAATCCTGGCGTTAATGGATAATTTGTAGAATCTGCTGTATTTGTTACTGTTAATGCACTTAATTCATTATCTGATTCTAGTATTTGTTCAAAATTGATTGTGTAAGTTTTTGTTATGTCTGTGTCTTCTGCTGTTACTGTTAAAGTTACACTTGTAGTGTTATTTGGATTATAATCTCCTGTGCCACTTACTGTACCCCCTGCGTTTGCTGTTGCAGAAACATGTATGTTTGTTACATTTCTATCATATTTATATGTATAAGTTGTAGTGTTAGGATTAAATGTTGGTGTTAAATTTCCGTTATCACTTGTTACTGCTAATGATGCTAATTTTGCATCTCCAGATAATTTTTTAACATTTATTTTATAATCTCTTGTTGTGTTATCTTGGGCTGTTACTCTTATTATTACTGTATTATTTCCTACGTTTAAATTATTTGTTCCTGTTACTATAACTGCTTTTGCATCACTGTTTTCTGGCATAAATGTTAAATTTAATTGATTAACTGTACTTTTTACATCATCTAAAGTATAAGTTGTAATTGTTTTATCAAAACCATTAATTAAAGTTCCATCTATTTTTAATTCTTTTAAATAATTATTACTACTTGGTGTACGAGTTACATTTAATGTATAGTTAACTGTTGCCCCTGACTCTGCTTGAACTGTTACTATTCTCGTGTTAACTGTTGAACCAACATTACTTAATGTCCAACTTCCATTACCAGTTATTATAGTAGCTGCATCACTTGTTTTTATAGCATTTACTGTTACATTTTTTGCTTCATATGGAACTGTTCCAGAATAGGTGTTTCCGCTTTTTGTTAGTTCTACAGTTTGAATATTTCCATCTGTATCAGTATACGAAATTTCTACTCTACTTAAAGTAGCATCTGTCGAGGTTTTTCTTGTGAAGTTGACTGTGTAACTATTTTTAGTTCCGTCTTCTGCAGTAACGTTTATAGTAGCGCTGTTTTGCGTTTTAGGGTCATATGAAGTATCTCCTGTGATTGTTTGATGAGTTTCTCCTTTTGTTGCTGATATATTTATACTAGTAACTGTTTCATCATATGTGTAAATATACGTTTTAGTTGACGCGTTAAATGACGATGGATTTAGTGTTCCTTGAGGACTACTTGTAACTGTCAAGTTTTGTAAATTAGCATTATTTGACTTTCTATATACATTTAATGTGTACGTTTTTGTAGTAGTTCCGTCCTGAGCTGTTACTGTCAATGTGATTGTATTATTTCCATCTTGTAGTGTATCACCTGTTATGTTTACAGTTGAGTAAGTATTCTCTTTAGTGTAAGTTATTGCTAATGAGTTTACATTTCCTTTTACATCGTCTAATGTGTATGGCCCTACATTATCTTTTGAAAAACTAGTTATTGAAACCCCACCTATTTTTATATCTGTTAGATTAGCATTGGTGCTTATTTCTTTATTAATAGTTATTTTATAAGTACTAGATGTTCCATCTTCTGCGGTTACTACTACATTTGCTAGCGTAGAATTTCCTGTTAGCATTACATTTCCAATTCCAGTTGGGGTATTAGCTAAAGCACTATTTGATGTTGCTTCAATAAATACACTTGTTGTTTCAAAAGGTACTATTACTGTATAATTTTTAGTTCCTGGATCAAAGGTTTTATCTAACGCATATATTGTAGTCCCTCCTAGACTATCTTTAACCACTAACGAAGATAAACTTGAGTCTTGATCAGGCGCATTTCTAGTTATATTTATTTTATATTCAGTAAATGAGCAAATATTTCCTGGTACTTCTGTGGTAGTATACTTACAATCTTCAGCTTCTACTCTTACCGTTTTTTCATTAACTGTACTACCATAATTTGATAAATCCCAAGCACCAGTCCCTGATTTTATAGTAGCGGTGCTATTATTTGGCAATGTTGCTGATACTGTAGTTGTTGTAGTTTTAAAAGGAACTGTAAGATTATATTCCAAAGTATCCTTATTAAAAGTCAAACCTGTTATACCACTTAATGACAATGAATTTAAAGCGGAATTATTGTCTAATCTTTTTATATTTATTCTGTAGACTGCTACACTTGCTGTACTTCCTGGTTCTGGAGTTACAGTAAAGATTTCGGACGTTGTTGTTCCAGGTAATCCAAGCGACACGACAGTTTCGCCTCCGTTTAAAGATAGTGAGGCTTTTGCTTCGTTTTGTGAAGCGTTTATTACTACTTCCGTTATATTAGAAGGTACAATTACTGTATATTCTAAGGGCTGATTTTTATTTATTTCAGTTGGTGTACTTCCCACAAATGTTGGTGTTAAAATATAATCAATTGTTTTGTTTGCATTTTTTACAGTTAAACTTGATAATGTTGTATCGTCTGAAGGTAAAGCCACTTCCTCATAAACTTTTAATTGATTATTATATATTGTCATATCTAAATCGTATGGATTTGCCTCGTAGTCAGATACAATAGTTTCAGAAAATATGGATGGATCGTTAACCTTTTCAAAGACAATTTCTTTTCCAGGAGTAACTCCAGTTTTTACTCTTAAGAAGTTAAAAGCGATTGGTGTTCCGTTTGCATTTGTGCTTGAAAACGGCGCACGTCTTGATACAGAAGTTGCATCATCACCTGCGACTACTGAAAAAATACCATCAGATGCTGCACCTGTAATGTTCCAATATCTTGAAGGCAATCCCCCATCATCTTTGTTTTCATTAACTGTATCTTCTACTGGCAAATCAATTAATTCAAATATTGACTCATCAAAACTATAAGTTATTTGAAATCCAGAAGCGTAAGGACTAACTGCGCCTTTGAATTTTATAGCATAACCTATTGCTATTACATCGCCTTCTTTTAGAGTTGCGTCTGGTGCTAATAAACTTCCGTCTAAATTTCCAGCTTGAAAATCTTCTGCCCAAAGTATTCCTAAATCATCAGGTACTTCTAAATAACTTTCGTTTACTTTATAAGCTTTAAGAATAACCTCATAATCTGCTCCAGCCGCTTTAATTTCAGGCGTCGATATTATAGAAGTTAAAAATAATATAATCAAAATTAAAATTGCTTTTGTATAGTTTTTCATTAATATACACCCTCGTACTTTCTACTCTATTTATGATTATAGCATATTAAACGACTTTATTCTATAAAATTCTACTTATTTTTTACAAAAAAACTATAAGGCGTTTTTGACAAAAAAACTTATATATGTTATTATTAATATGTCAAGGAAACTTGCA
>CAOJDZ010000106.1 GCA_948433815.1 uncultured Clostridia bacterium | reverse complement strand
ACTACTAGTCTTAGGTTATGTTCAATTAATTTATTTCTAGCACTCATATCTCCATTATTACTTTTCATTACTAAATCTTCTTCATCTTCTTTACTTAATGGTGGTGGCAAGAGATCTGTACTACCTAGATAGAAACATTTACTTTCATCTTTAAATTTCAGTATTTTTTTTAACAATTCTAATATTTTCATTTTTATTCCTCCAATAATAAATAATTTAATATACAATTAATACCATTTTTCTTAATTTTTTCTTTTGATAATCCTACTACTACATCTTTTTTTATTCCTATACCTTCTATATATAATTTGTCTACTTTTATACATTTTAGTAAACCCTTACCATTTATACTTTCAAAAGGTACTAGAATTATGTTTTTTTCATTTATAAGACTTTCTAATTCTTTAGAATATGCGACTACTACTTTTCTTTTTTTATAGGGTTCTAATAAAGTGTTACCAGTATCTAAAAAACCATTTAGTCTTACTACTTTGTCACTCGTTACATAAACGTCTACTTTGTAGTTTAAACTATTGTATTCTTTTAGTTTTTTCATTTCTTTTGTGTAGATATATAAAACTATGGGAGACGCGATAAGTAAGAATATATAGTTTATTCCCATTCCTTTGTGATAGAAAACCATTCCTATATTTTTATAACTGAATTCAATGTTTAAGTAATATAGGAAGCCTCCTAGAATAATGCTAGTTATGTAGAAATAAAATAAGTTAGTTAGTATAAATTTTAGGTCTTTTATACCATATGTTACTGTGACTATAAGTATGCTAAGTAATATTTTTAATAGAAACAAAGATAATGTTGTGAATGGAATAAATAATACTATTATGGTTAGACTTCCTATGATTGAACCTAGAGTTATTCTTTTTAAGTTAACATTTCTTTTTAAGATAATACTTACAGTAAGTAATAGTATAAAATCAAAAGCAAAATTAAGAAATAATACAAGGTCTATATATACTTTCATATACTCACCTTTTTAAGTATAAAAAAAAACGACTGTTTATTTTGTCGTTTCATGTCTTGGTACCATTATTTTTTTATGATCACCACTTAATTTTGCTTCTTCATAGTCTTCTCTAAGATAATGCCAAGCAAATTCTTCTAGCATAATTTGGCCTGGTATTTCTTCACTTTGGCATTCTTCTGGTTCTTCATCTTTATTTTGTTCAATTGGTTCAAGAAGTTTTATTGAATCTATGTATTTTTTTAACAAAACAGCAAGTAGTCTAAAGTTAAAATAGTTGAATCCTCCACCTTCATAGCAAAATTCATAATAAAAGTTTAACATAGTATTTGAAGAATTATCTGTTTGTATGTTAAATGCTAACTTTTCTCTTAAAGCACGAAGATTATCATAAGCATTAAAAGAATGTCTTACAGAAGCTCTTATCTGTTGATTATCTAATATTAAATTAATAAAGTCTACTCTATTTGAATAACTAGAAAAGCATCCAGATATATAGTGAAAATTAAGATAACTTGAACTACCTTTATAAAAAATTGGTAATTTGCGTATTCTTTTATTTATTCTATAGACGATTAAAAATGGATTGTCATTTGATTTATCTGTTTGATATTTCTTTTTTATTTCTTCTTCATTATCTAACTTAGATGTCCAACTATCTATTTCTTTTAAAGTACTGTTATTAATAATTTTTTTATATACATTAAAAGATATTATACCTTTAGGATAATTAACATAAAAGTCTCCAATTAAAAATGGATTTTTAGCGTTATCATTATACTTTTGAATTTCATTACTTAATATATCTATTTCATTTTTTGAATAAAATCTTCTTGTTTTTGTTTCTACTAATTGTACAATTGTATATCTGCCAACTTCTCTTTTTTTACTTTTACTCATAACTCTCCCCCAATAGTGTTCTTAAGTTAATGTTAACATATTAATTTATATTGGTCAATTAATAAGAAAAAATGGCTAAAATTTCTAGCCATTTTGTTTATATTTAGTTTTTAGCCATTTGTGTTCCTGTTGCTCTTGTTTCACCTGTTGGAGTCCATCCTTCTAAAGTTTGTTCTTTACTCCATTTGTAACTAACAGATGTTACTTTCTTAGTTGAAACACTTGCTTTATATTCTTTAGATACAAAACTTGTATAACATGATTTATCTTTTAATTCTCCACCATCTGGACAAGTGTATACAGTTTGACCATTAGATTTTTCTGCTTGATATGTATAACTATTATCTACTATACATTTAGTTCCACTTAATGTTCCTGTTGGGCAATATCTTTTATCATCACCTTTTTCTGCTTGATATGTATAACTATTCTCTACTACACATACATTTCCATTTTTAGTTGTTCCTGCTGGACATACTTTAGATGGAGTTGCTGGGAATGATGAAGACCCTCCTGAAGTATAACATTTAGTTCCACTTAATGTTCCTGTTGGACAATAATAAACAGGTTTTCCATAAGTAGCTGTTCCTGAAACTATACAACTAGTTCCGCTTTGTGTTCCTGTTGGGCAATAATAATGTGCTTTTCCTTGTGTTGTTGTAGATGATGCCTTAGGTGTACACATTTTGGTACTGTTATTTAGAGTTGAACCTGCTGGACAACTATATGTTGTTGTTTTATATAAGTAGTTATAATATGTAACATATCCTGGACAATTTGCACTTGAAGTGCATACATATTCAGTAGTTGTACCTAAAGATGTGTACGCACTACCACTTCTTGGTGATGTATATTTAACTTTTGTTGATGTTGTCTTTGGAGTTGCTGCAAAAGGTGTTCCTTGTGTTGTTGTTTTACATGTAGCTGTAGATGATCTTGAACCGTCTGGGCATTCATAATAATCTATTTCTGCTGGTGTTGTAGTTGATGTTTTACAAACTACATTTGATGATTTTGAACCATCTGGACATCTATAATAATCTATTAATGCATTAGTTGATGTTGTTCCATTATTTCTATAACACATGTTTCCACTTTTAATTGTTCCTGCTGGACAACTATATTCTGTACTTGCATCATAACTATATCTATCGCTTACATAACATGTTGTTCCACTTAATGTTCCTCCATAAGGACAACTATATTTACCAGTTGAAATTTGTGCGTCATAAGATGAGTTCGCTGATACATAACATGTTGTTCCACTTAATGTTCCGCCTTTTGGACAATGATATTCTCCTTTTGATGTTGTTTCAGTAGCTTTATAACTACTTGTTTTGTAAACGTAACACATTGTTCCACTTAATACTCCACCATCTGGACAACTATATGTAGTTCTATCAGATGTTGTTTCTTTTTTAAATTGATATTCCAATTCTTCTTTACAAGTATCACAATAATCGTAACATCCTAATGTCTTTTCAACATAATTAGATTCTGTTGGACATACTAGATTTACTTTTAATGTATAATCATTTTGATTTTTTCTTACTTGTACATAAGATGAATATGTGTCACATTCGTTTCCATCTTGGTCAACGAATGGTAATATTAGATTCTTATTAATCATTTCTTGAAGAGTCATCTCAGCTGAATCGCCTATATTTTTAGGTAATTTTTCAGTTGTATAATAACTCTCTGCTGCATCTTGCATATATTTGATGTTTTCTCTAAATACGTTACTGTAAAATGGTTTCATGTTAGGTACTTTAGGGAATAACCAAACTAGAAGTAATAAGAATACTACTAAAAATATTGCTTTAATTATTAAGTCTTTCCAGTTTATTCCTGGATTTTTCTCACTACTATACA
>CAOJDZ010000105.1 GCA_948433815.1 uncultured Clostridia bacterium | reverse complement strand
AATTAACTAAAAACTAATCTTTATACACTATTTTTTTATTGTAAGTAAATTAAGTAAATCTAAAAACTCTAAATGTCTATAAGAAAACTCTTTTTTTAATGAACTAACTAACTTATCATATTTATTAACACCGTCTTGTCTTTCAAACCATTCATAATATAAATAATCTATTTTTTCACTATCTTCTTTTAAACTACTAAGTTCATCTAAAATATTTTCTAAAGTCTTCTTCTCACTCCTAAGCATATTATTAACTCTAGCCTTATTATTTACTACATTATAATCAAGTTTACTTAATTTCATATTACTTGAAACATCTAATATTTCCATCTCTTCATTAACTAAAAATTTACTCTTACGTTTAGAAAACCCTTTACTATCAAATTCAACCATAATCGCATGTTCTCCATCAGTTATAATCGCTCCATAAGGCATTACTTCAATATTTCTACTAGAAAATAGTTGTGTCTTATCTTTAATTAAAGACATAGTCTCTCCTTGTAGTCTAACCTTTTTAACACAAAAGTCAGAATATACTTCATGATTAACTTTAAATAAAGGTGCCCTTCTTATATGAGAAAAATCATCTGTTTCTTCCCAATCATAAAAGTCATAAACTTCCTCATTTAAATTAATTAGTACATCATATACATAAATCATCTCTTATCCCCTTTCGTATGTACTGATAAAAAAATAAAGAAAAATCCAACTAAAATTATTAGACATTCCCATTTACTAATAATAAAATGAACATATTCTTTAAAATTATACCCCATATTTAACAAATTAAGATAAATAATTATAAATGCTAAACCTAAACTAGAAAACAATATACCTAAAATAAAAACAGTTAAACGTATAATCATTTACTCATCCCCTTAAATAATATTTCTTTTATCTTAATTTTAGTATATAATTATAATGGTGATAATATGAGTTTAATAGAAATAGTAAAGTATATCTTTTTAGGAATAGTACAAGGATTCACTGAACCATTACCTATATCTTCAAGTGGACATGTGTTTATATTAAAAGAACTCTTTGATGTAGGTTTTACAGATTTAAACTTTGAAATAATAGTTAACTTTGGAAGTTTACTTGCTATACTGCTTATTTACAAAGATGACTTAATTAAATTAATTAAAAACTTCTTCTTATACTTTAAAGAAAAAACAGAAGAGACTAAGTCAGATTTCAAATACTGCTGGTTAATAGTATTAGGAAGTATACCAGTAGGAATAGTTGGCTTCATATTTAAAGATGTTATAGAAAATAAATTAAATAATATAAAAATAATAGGAATAGCATTCTTAATTACATCACTATTTTTATTCCTAGTAAGAAATATAAAAGGAAATAAAAGTGATAAAGACTTATCTATATTAGATTCAATAATTATAGGACTAACACAAGTAGTTGCATTAGTACCTGGAATAAGTAGAAGTGGTTCAACTCTTATAGGAGGCTTATTTAGAGATTTAGATAGAAAAACTGCACTTAAATACTCATTTATGTTATATATACCTGTAAGTGTAGGAACTACTCTTCTAGGTATAAAAGATTTATTAGAAATGGGAAATATTCATGATCTTATTTTACCTTATGGTTTAGGCTTCATAGCATCCTTCGTAGTTTCATTCTTTACATTAAGATGGTTTATGGGAGTAGTTAAAAAAGGAAATCTTAAATACTTTAGTATATACTGTCTTATTTTAGGAATATTAATTTTATTATTTATGTAATTAAACGGGCAACCGTTTTTTTATTTTCTCTAAACAAAAAAGAACTAATAATGATATGAACCCCGTTTCTTGGACATAGGAAACGAGGTTTTTATATGAGTAAATTAAGTTATGAAGATAAAATAAATATTTATAATGAAAAGAAAAAAGGCGTATCTATTACAAAGTTGTCAAAAAAATATTGCATAAGAGATAATCATATTAAATATCTTATACGACTTATAGATAAACATGGTTTTGATGCTTTACGAACTACAAAAAACAAAATATATTCTAAAGAAGAAAAAGAAAGAATAATAAATAGAGTTTTATTAAATAATGAATCGGCTTTTTCTGTCGCTATAGATGAATGTCTATCAAGTGATGGATTATTATTTCTGTGGATTTCAAAATATAAAGAAAATGGTTATAATATAGTTGAACGAAAGCGAAGGCGATCAACTATGTCAAAGAAACCAGCAAAGCAAAAAAAGAATGAAACCATGGAAGAAAAAATTAAAAGATTAGAACAAGAAAATTTATATTTGAAAGCAGAGCTAGATTACTCAAAAAAATTGAGAGCCGTTGTTCAAGCAAGGAAGAATCAACAACAGAAGAAAAAGTAAATGTTGTAAGTGAACTTCGGCTAACATATCCATTAATGATTCTTCTAAAAGTATCTGGTTTAGCTAAATCGGTATATTATTATACTTTATCCAAAACAGATAAAGATAATAAAAATAAAGAGATTATTAACAAAATTAAAGAAATATTTATTAATAATAAAGAAAGATATGGTTATCGTAGAATCACATTAGAGTTAAGAAATCAAGGTTATAATATTAATCATAAGAAAGTCTATAGAATAATGGTTAAATTAGGTTTAAAACCATTAAAAAGAAATAAAAGAAAGTATTCTTCTTATAAAGGTACAATTGGAAATATTGCCGATAATTTAATTGAAAGAGATTTTAATGCAGATAAGCCTAACAAAAAATGGTATACAGATGTAACAGAATTTAATCTTCGAGGAGAAAAATGTTACTTATCACCAATATTGGATGGATATAATGGAGAAATAATATCTTATAATACTTCTAAATCACCTAATTTAGAACAAGTAAATGATATGCTTAATAAAGCATTTGATAGGAACAATAATCTTGAAGGATTGATATTACATTCAGATCAAGGATGGCAGTATCAACATCAATCTTATCAACAAAGATTAAAGAATAAAGGAATCAAACAAAGTATGTCCAGAAAGGGAAATAGTATGGATAATGGCATGATGGAAAATTTCTTTGGAATATTAAAGACAGAAATGTTTTATGAACAAGAGGATAATTATAAAACCATAGATGAATTGATTTTAGCAATAGATGACTATATTAATTATTATAATTATGATAGAATTAAAGCGAAATTAAAAGGACTGTCTCCTGTAAAATACAGGTTACAATCCTCTAATTAGAAACTATTTATAAACTGTCCAACTTTTGGGGTTCAGTTCATAAAAGTTCCTTTAATCTTATTCAAGATAATCTATAACTTCGATTTCTCCAGCACCTTCAGTTGGTAATTCTTCATCATACATTGAATCATTAATTGTTATTTCATCAGTTACTGGTGTTTGAGTAAATTCTTCTGTTTCTACAGGTTCTTCAGGAGCAACTTCTGGAGTTTCTTCAACTACAAAAGACTTCTTATTATCTTTCTTTGAACTTGATTTACCACTAGTTGTATTATCGTCTCCTCTATTCCATATACTCATAACTTCATCTTTAATTACTTCTACATTAACATATAAATATTGTTGTTCATTAACTAAATTTTCAACTCTGTTAGAATATACAAGGAAATTAACTTTATCTTGAAATTTATTCATTAAATCAACAGCTTTATTATTTAATTTCTCACGTATAATCTCTAAACTTCTCTCTTCACGTGTAATCTCTGTATTTATATTTGTAGTATTAATATCTAAATTTTTAAGTTCATCTTTAACCTGCGACGTATCCCGAATATGCTTTTCGTC
>CAOJDZ010000104.1 GCA_948433815.1 uncultured Clostridia bacterium | reverse complement strand
TAAGTTCAGGGTGCCCTGGTAATTTTCCGCCTTTTCTTCTATATTTTTTTAAGTCATCAATCTCTATTCCATACCCACTATAAAAAAGTATACTATAAAGTAAAGCTGAGGCATGCCCTGCGCTTAAAATAAATCTATCTCTATTTATCCATGTGCCATCTTCTTTATTAAAATTCAAATGATTCGCAAATAAAGTATAAATGGCTGGGGCAGCATCCAAACATATTCCTGGATGACCATTGCCTGCTTCATTTATCATATCCAATGCTAAACTTCTTATTCCGTTTATAATCTTAGTATCCATAAAACACCTACTTTATTCTATTAAGATTATTATATCATGAAGAAGTTTTATTTGTAAATTGTTATGCGTAGTAAGTTTCTCTTACAACTATATTCTGGGCTTGTGAGTTTATTTCTTCTATCTTCTTTGAAAGCATAAAAGCTAAAACTGCAACTACTAAATAAAATATTATCAAACCTTTATACCCACTTATCATTTTTTCTAATTTTCCCATAAACTCACATCCTTTTCTTAAAATATGTTTTGATTATATAACATATATTTGTTTGCGTCAATACTAAAACAAAAAAATGTTTGACAAATGTACGTTTATGTGTTAACTTATTATATAGAAGGAGAGTGAAAAATGGAACCTTTAACTAAAAAGCAGGAAGAAGTCTTAACAGCAATAAAAAAATATATAGCACAAAATGGTTATAGTCCTAGTGTAAGAGAAGTCTGTGAACTTATGAATCTTAGCAGTACTGCTACAGTTTTCGTTCATATGAGACATTTAATGAATAAAGGGTATTTAAAACAAACTGATAATAAATTTCGTACTTTGGAGGTGTTAGTTCCAAATGAATATTTGGAAACTAATGAGGATGTTATAAGCGTTCCCCTTTTAGGTAAAATTGCTTGTGGTAATCCTATAGAAGCAATTGAATTTCCAGATGAGTATATCAGTTTACCTGCATACATGATTCCAAAAAAGGAAGAAATCTTTACTTTAAGAGCTGAAGGAATGAGTATGAAAAATATCGGTATTTATGATGGAGATATTGTTATAGTAAAAAGAACTAATTCTGCTAAAAACGGAGATATTGTTGTAGCACTTGATAAAGATGGATTTACTACATTAAAGACATTTTATAAAGAAAATGGATATTTTAGACTTCAACCTGAAAATGAAACAATGGATCCTATTATACTTGATAAAGTAGATATAATTGGTATAGCAATAGGTCTATATAGAAAGTTTTAAAAAAAAGAAGTAAATGCTAGATTAAAGCATTTACTTTTTTAGTTTATTTCTTCTATTTTTATGAAGTTAGTAAGTCTTCCTTCATCAGTAGATGGAATACCACCAGTTACTATTATTTTGTCTTCTTTTTCTAACTTTAATAATTCTGATGTTTTTTCTATAGCCATTTTTATCATGCTGTCTGTATCATTTAATACAGGTGCCATACAAGTATATACTCCGTAGTTTAAAGCAAGACTTCTTGATACTTTTTCTGAAGTACAAGGTGCGATTATTGGACATTTTGGTCTAAAGTTACTTATAAATCTTGCTGTATAACCACTTACACTTGCACAAGCAATAGCTTTAGCGTTTACAAAATCAGTTAATTCTGTAGCACATGCTGCTATACTTTCAGTACGTCCAATTTTTTCTTTGAAGTTAAAATGTCTATTAGAGTGTTCTTCAGTTTCAGCAGCTATATTAGCCATGAAAGTTACAGTTTCTATTGGGTAATTTCCTACTGTAGTTTCTCCACTTAACATGATTGCATCAGTTCCACCTAAAACGGCATTAGCAACATCGGTTACTTCTGCTCTTGTAGGACGTGAATTCTTTTTCATACTTTCTAACATTTCAGTAGCTACTATACAAACTTTTCCGTGTTCTCTACATTTTTCTATAATCAATTTTTGATATACCGGTAACATTGGAAGTGGTACTTCTTCTCCTAAATCACCACGGGCTACCATGATACCATCACTTACTTCAATAATTTCCTCTAGATTTTCTATTCCAGTTTTACTTTCTATTTTAGAAATAATTTTTATATCAGCATTTTCACTTTCTATTATTTTCTTGGCTTCTAATACATCTTCTTTAGATGATACGAATGAAAGTGCTAAATAGTCTCCATTATTTCTACAAGCAAATGTAATGTCTTCTTTATCTACTTCATTTATAAATGGAATGTCTAATTTTACACCAGGAACGAATAAACTTTTTCTTCTACCTAAGTTTCCTCCATTTATGATTTTACATGTAACTCCATCTTCTTCTTTTGAAATTACTTCTATTTTCATTAACCCATTTTCTAATTGAATGTAATTTCCAACATTTAAACTATCTATTGCTTCAGGATGGTTAACACTGAATCTTTCTTTGTTTCCTACTACTGTCTCTTTAACAATACGAATAGTATTTCCTACGATAAGGTCAATTCCACCTTCTTCTACATCACCATTTCTAAATTCAGGACCTTTAGTATCATATAATAAAGCGATATTCATTTTTTCTTCTTCATTTATTCTTTTTACTAGTCCTATTACTGTTTGTTTTTCTTCTTCAGTTGCATGTGAAAAATTAACACGAGCAACATTCATTCCAGCATAAGCCATATTTTTAAATACTTCATAAGGATAACTTGATGGACCTATGCTACATACTATTTTTGTCTTTTTCATAATATACTCCCTCTCCACTTGAACAAGTTAAAATTTTACCATAAAATAAATAAAAAATAAAGGGTTCTTATTTATTTTCCTTTATTTTTTATGACAAATTAATCAAGTTTGTTACTATTTATTTCATTATAATCATATAAGTGAGAAATACAAATAATATTAAGATCATTATAAATCCATTTATTTTATCTCTTAATTTTTCTTTATTTACTACACCTACTGTATAACTAAATAATAAACCACCTATTAAGCCACCTATGTGGCCTATTACATCTATGCCTGGCACTACAAATCCCATAAGTAAGTTAGCCGCTATGACTGGAATTATACTACTTCTTAAGAATCCATCTAAAGTTGCCCTGTATTTGTATCCGAAATAAAGAAGTGCTCCAAATAATCCAAATATTGCTCCACTTGCTCCTACGCTTACATAGTTACCTAATACGGCTGAAAATAAACTACCTAAGATTCCACTTCCTAAATAAATTAATAAATATCTAGATTTTCCATAATATTTTTCTACAAGAGGCCCAATAGCAAGGAGTGCCATCATATTAAATGATATGTGAATTATATCAGCGTGTAAAAATGTACAAGTGATTAATCTCCATACTTCTCCATCTTGTATGTTTTTATAGTAGTTAGCAAATGTATTAAACATGTATGAATAATTAATTATAGATAATATAAAGAAAACTATATTTATAGCAATTAATATATAAGTAAAAATAGGATATTTGTTTCCTTTAAAAATAGTTGCTAGTTTTTTATCTTCTTTTGTAGTTTTTTCATTAAGTTCTTCAGTCATAAAGAACATTCCTTCTACTCCTGTCCTATTATTGTTAACTTTTGATTTAAAGTTTGGAAAGAAGGTATTTATGAATTCATTCTTTTTTAAGTCGTTTATTTTTTCAATTTTTATACTTTCAATATTTTTATCTTCTATTAGTTTTACATCATCTCTAACGTCTAAGAGAATATTTAATACGCTCATTTTAAATGAATAAGTTTTTTTCTTTATGCTTCTTCTAATAGCGTTTGCTTTTCTCATATCTACAC
>CAOJDZ010000103.1 GCA_948433815.1 uncultured Clostridia bacterium | reverse complement strand
TAGTATCATTAAGCGGAATTTTATTTATATCAATGTATAAGTTTTTTTCTTCTTTTATTTTTTTTAATATTGTATCAATTATAGTTAAATTTTTAATAGCTAAAAAATCAATTTTTAATAGTCCTATTTGTTCTAGGTATTCCATAGAGTATCCGGTTAATAAAGTACCAGAACTTAAATATAATGGGACTTTGTTCATAAGTGGTGTTTCGCTTATTATTACGCCTGCTGCGTGGATGCTTGTGTGCCTTTTTAGTCCTTCTAGTTTTTTTGATATTCTTACAAGTTTTTCATATTCTATATCACTTTTAACTACTTTTTGGAAATATTCATTATTTTCTAATTCTTTAAATGTTTCTTTATCGTGTATAGTTTTAGATAATTTATCTATCATATTAGTTTCTATACAAAGAATTCTTCCTACATCTCTTATTACTTGTTTTGATAGAAGTGTTCCAAATGTTATTATGTTTGCGACTTTGTCTTTTCCATATTTTTCTTTGCAGTAATCTATAAGTTCATCTCTTCTTAAATATTCTATATCTATATCTATGTCTGGGAGTGTTATTCTTTCTGGATTTAAAAATCTTTCAAATATTAAATCGTATTTAATTGGATCTATTTCTATTATGCCTAAACAATAGCTTACTAAACTTCCAGCTGCGCTCCCTCTTCCTGGTCCTACTACTATTTTGTTCTTTTTTGCGTATAAAATGAAATCATATACTATAAGGAAATAATCTGTAAAATCCATCCCATTTATAACGTCTAATTCCATTTTTAGTCTTTCTTTATATTTATCTGGTACATTACCGTTAAGACGTTTATTTAATCCTTTGTTGCATAAATTATTTAAATATTCAACTTTGTTTTCACAGTATTCAGGAAGTTTAAAATGCATCGGTGGCAGTTCAATATTTATGTTGTCTATAAAATCAAAAGTTGTTTTTGCGTCATATTCATCTATATTTGTGTTCATGTGATTGTCAAAGTTATATTCATCTATGTTTTCTATAGTTTTTCCATCTTTTATCATGCTTAAATATATTAGATATTCTAAGTCTTCACTATCTATATATAGAGATTCTTTAATATAAACTACTTTATCACTTGTGATTAATGCCTCTTTCTTTTCTTCATTAGTAGTATAGGATAAGTAAACGCTTTCAAATAATTCTTTATAATCTAGATAGTTTTTATAATCTTTTGTTGTACAAATTAAGTTTTTGTTTCTTGTTTTTATATCTTCTATAGTTAACTCACTTGTATTTCTTATACTTACTATATTTAATAAACTTACATACCCTTCATAGTTTTTTGCATAAATTATCATAGATAAATCGTTTATTTTAAGGTCTATTCCTATAATAGGTTTTATACCATTATTTTTACATGCGTTTAAAAATTCCATACATCCAAACATGTTATTGTCAGTTATACCTAGTGCTTTAGTATCAGTTTTAAGAGCAAACGCGATTAAGTCATCTATTTTTATTAGACTACTTAGTAATTCATAATGAGTTTTTATATTTAATGGTATATAATTCATTTTTTACTCCTCTTTAAGTTAATTATATACTATTTGTTTTACTTTTCCAAGCGAACAAAAAAAAGAAGATTTCTCTTCTTAATAATTATTCAGTTTTGTTAAGTGTTCCAGTATTACATTTTAGACTAATATCTTTTGCTGGTTTTCCATCGGTTTTGTCTAATGCTAATTTAAAGTCTGGTTCTGTACTATCGTAGAAATAAGTTCCATCAGATACTTTAAGTGTCTGAACATTACCATCAGCATCAAAGTTTACATAGTACATAAGATTACTTTCGCTTATTGATAATGGATTTTCTCCATCGCGTTTAGTGCTGTCATCTCTTGGGCCTTCATAACAATATGGTCCAGGTTGATTTCCTTTCATCATATCTGTTATGTATTGTGAATCTGCTGCTTTCCATATTCTTTGAACTTGTGTTTTGAATAAGTCTTTTTTCCCTTGTGTAAACATATTTAAAATGTTTGGTGTAATTAATAACATTAATATCGCCAATATAGCTATTACGGCTAATAATTCAACTAAAGTAAAACCTTTTTTATTTAGTTTCATAGTTTCCAATCATCCTCTCTTCTTTTATAGATATATCTATATCTTTCCTTACTTTAAATTGATTATATCAAAAATGAATACTAATAGTCAATTGTAATAGAGGACAAAATTGAAAAAATGTAAATTTTATTCTTTGGTTACGTTCATGAAGGCGTTTATTAAGTCCATTCCGGTACCTATTTTCTCTACTTTATCTTTAAATCTCATGCCATATCTTTCTTTCATTTCTTCTATCATTTGTTCTATGGGTGTGCGTCTGTTTAGTTTTTTATACCAGGCTGAATTTTCTCTTAAATATCTAATGTTATTTGGATCACTGTATAATTTTTCTCTAGTTATATAATTCATTAGTCATCAAAAAACCTTTCTATTTCTGTATTTTTTTTCTTTTTTTCTCTTTTTTCTTCTTTCTTTTCGTTTCTACTTAGTACTATTTCTTCTAAAAATCCTAATGCTTTTTGTAAGGAACCTATGTTTTCTTCTAATTTATCCATGTCTATATTTTTAAGATTGCCTAATATGCTTTTTATACTGTCAGTTGTTTTTGTTTCTTTTTCTTCTTTTTTCGTTTCTTTATATTGATTCCATATGTCGTCGTCGCTTCCGTATATGTCATAAGTTTCAAATAGTTTTTGCCAGGTGGTTTTTCCTTCTTCTACATATTTATATAAGTGTTTGTTTTTAGCGGCAAATTCTTTAAATTCTTCAATTTTACTCACATTATCACCTATTTAATTTTATGATTATTATGTGATTTTATTTCTTTCTTCATAGAAACTATAATATGACTCACTGCTTATTATTATATGATCTAAAATTTTAATGCCAATTAACTCACCTATTTTTACTAGTCTTTCCGTCACTAAGATATCTTCTTTACTTGGGGTTGTGTCTCCGCTTGGGTGATTATGCATTATAATCATGAAAGTTGCACTTTCTTTTATTGCGTCTTTAAATACTTCTCTTGGATGAATATCTACACCATTTACTGTTCCTTTGTAAATTTCTTTTCTTTCAATTAGATTCATTTTTGTATCATATAATAGTACATAAAATATTTCTTGTTTTATTTCTTTAAAGTCATTTTTGTAATAATTATATATTTTTTCTGAACTATCAAGTTTTATTTTTGTTTCTTCTTTGTTAAGTATTCTTCTGCCTAGTTCTAGGGCTGATAATATGGTGGATGCTTTTGAAGATTTTATTCCTTTTATATTAGTGAGCATATTAAAACTCATGGAATTAAGTTTGTTTAATCCACCTATTTCTTTCAAAAGTCTTGTTGATAATTCATCTACACTTTCGTTTTTGTTTCCAGTTCTAAGTAGTATTTCTAATAGTTCACTGTCTGTTAGATTTTTTGCGCCTAATGTTTTTAATTTTTCTCTAGGTTTTTCTTCTTTTATTATTTCTTTGAATTTCATTTTTGCCTTTCCCTAGAAATTTAATTTAACCTTGTGTGTATTATCTCAAACTTTTTACTTTTTGTTAAGGAAATTATCGAAAAGTTTTAATTCTTCTTTTATTATTATGTTTATGTTGTTTGTTTTGTTTGTATTTAAGATTACTTTGTCATAATCTTCTATTTTTTCTATAAATTCTTTATCGGTTATTTTTAATGTTTTTTTAAATATATCATGTTTTTCTCCATAAAGACTAATTAATTTATTATA
>CAOJDZ010000102.1 GCA_948433815.1 uncultured Clostridia bacterium | reverse complement strand
CTATTGTTATTAAATAATATATGAATATTAAAAAGAATAAGATTAAAACTATTCCATCACTTCTAGTAAAGGCGTTTTCTATTCCTGAATCAAATAGATGATCAGTTAATAAAACACAAAAAAGTGTTGAAAATAAAATAGTTATTGGTAATTCTTTTTTTACTGTATTGTTTTTAACTGAAAGTGAATGAAACATAGAAGCGACTCCAATAATTAATAATACATTTAAAATGTTACTTCCTATAACATTACCAAGTACTATGTCTCCATTACCAGATAATAATGATTTAACACTTACAGCAAATTCTGGAGCAGATGTACCAAATGCAACAATTGTGAGTCCGATTACTATTTTAGATATTTTAAAATTAGTTGCTACAGAACTTGAACCTTCTACAAATATGTCTGCTCCTTTAATTAAAATTATAAATCCTATAATTAGTATAATAATATTTAATAACATCTCTATTACCTCACTTTATTCTTTTATTGTTTTAATTATAACACTTATATTAATTTTTATAAACATATAAAAAGAATAAGCAACATTTTTTCTTATTCTTTCCTAAAAACTTTTTTTGTTTCTAATATTCTCAATGTTAATTCATCAATAATGTCATTAAACATTTTTTCTAGTGTCTCGTCTATTTTAATCACCTCTTGTAAGAAATATAAATCTTATTGTTTATGCTTGCATTAATTTAGACAAAACTAGATATATTTTTTATTTTAATTTTTCTATAAGCCAAGTTATATCTTCTTCTTTATTTTCATTTATTTCTATTTTGTATTTTACTTCTTCATAATTAGTTTCATTTATTAGATTGTAAAGATCTGTTATATCTATTATTAAATGATTTAATTTTTCTTCTGTATAATGGATTTCTAAAATAATATTTCCTTCTGTGAATTTAACTATGTTAGTGTTATTATATTCATTATATAATTATTTTTTATCACTTCTAAATCGTTATTATTGTATTTTTCTTTTGAAGTGCTATTTAATTCTAATAATTTTTTTATATTTTCTAGTTCTATAAATGTTTTATCATAATTGAAATCAGTGAAATCATTTATTTTTATAAATTCTTCATTTTCTAATTTATAATATGTATTATTATATTTTACATATTCTGTTTCTACATTATGATATTTTTTTATTCCAGTTTCTATAACTGACACTTTTTCATAATTTAATGTTATGGCATCATCATCTAAAGTCATATGTACTTTTTCAGTATAGTATTCTTCGTTAATGCTTTTTATATTTTCTATTATTTTTATATTTTGATTAGATTCTTTTGTTTTATCTTTTATTCCACTGTTGAAACTTGTATTAGTTAGTCTTAAAACTATTATTAAAATTATTATTATTCCTATATAAATAGCAATTTTTATTAATCTTATTTTATTTTCTTTTTCTTTATCATTATTTTCCATTATTTAAAATACTCTCCTAATAATTTTTCTTTTCCATAACCATTTACAAATGAAGTAGCATCCATTTCCTTTTTTCCACTAGGTTTTAATTTTGTTATTATTATACTTTGATCTTTACATTTTACTGTTATTCCTTCTTTTGTTATAGAAGTTATTTCACCTATATTTCCTTCAGTGGAACTTGATAATTTGCTTTTAGTTATTTTTATTATGTTTTCATTTAATGAAGTATAGGCTACTGGATAAGGGTATAATCCTCTTATTTGATTAAAGACTTCTCTTGATGTTTTATTAAAGTCTATTTTTTCTTCTTCTCTAGTTACATTATAAGCGTAAGTTACTTCACTCTCATTTTGTTTTATTCTTTTATTTGTTTTAGAAAAAATTGATGGTAGTGTTTTTATTAATAAGTCTGCGCCTATAATACTTAGTTTATCATGAATAGACCCTACGTTATCTTCATCTGTTATCTTTATGCTTTCTTGTTCAATTATATCTCCTGCATCCATTTTGTCACTCATATACATTATTGTAATTCCTGTCTCTTCATAACCATAGATTATAGATTTATGAAGTGGGGCTCCACCTCTTAATTTTGGCAGAAGGGAAGCATGTACATTTACTGCTTTATATTCTGGAGTTTCTAATAGAACACTAGGAATAATTTGTCCATATGCACATGTTATTATTATATCAGGTTTTTTATCTAAAATTATTTGATAATCTTCTTTAATTTTTTCTGGTTGAAAAACTGGAATATTATTTTCTAATGCAACTTTCTTTATAGGGGTACTTATTATTTCTTGATGTCTTCCTACTTTTTTATCAGGTTGAGTTACCACTAATATAACATTTGTATTTTCAATTAATTTCTTTAAAACTGGGACTGCAAAGTCTGGAGTTCCCATAAATATAACTTTTTTATCTTTCATTATTATCTCCTTTTTTAGAAATCTTTATAACTATAGGGATTATTATTTTTTATCCAATCATATAAGTGATCTATTTTTTTATAATAATTATCTATCTTAATACGGTTAAGTATAAATTCTTTTTTATTAGGATATTTATCTGCTAGATAGAAATAGCTAATCATTTGTGTATAAAAATCTGTGGCTTTTTTTATAGTATAGTTATCTACTGTAGAATTGTTACCTGGTTTATAGTGAACATATAAATTTTCTTTAAAAAATAAAGCACTACGAGCTTTGCACATTAGTTCTATTACAAAACTTATATCTTCATGAAAACATCTTTCTTTATATCTAATATCACTAATTAATTCTCTTTTAAAACATTTTAAAGTACAACAAAAATATTTAGATTTGTATATTAATTCATTTAAATTACTTTCTTCATTTTCACTTATATAGTTTATTGTTCCTGCTTTATTTTCAATATATCTTACAAACACAACATCTTCATCATTTAATTGATTTTTTAGTTTTTCTAAAACTGTAGTATCAGTAAAAAAGTCATCACTGTCTAGTAAAATAATGTATTCTCCTTTTGCTACATCAAAACCTTTATTTCTAGCTCCTCCAGCATATTCACGATTTGAGTAAAGTAATATATAATTATTATACGTTTTTATAATATCTAAGCTTTCATCATCACTTCCATCATCTATTGTGATTACTTCATATTCACTCTGTGATAATGTTTGATTATAAATACTGTCTAAGCATTTTTTTATTAATTTTCCTTTATTATAATTTGGAATAATAATTGAGAATTTTAAATTATTCAAAAATAATCACCACCTATTAAAATTATACCAAAAACTTATCTTACTAACTATATAAAGTTATAAAAGGTTTAATGGATTTATATTAATATCTACTTTTACTTTATCTGTTACATATACATCATTTATTTCTTTTAAAACTTTAAAGAGATTTTCTTCTTTTTTATATTTTATTATTATTTGAAAATAGTATTTATTTTTTAATTTAAATACGCTTGCGGTTGATGGACCTAAAACTATAAAGTTAGATGATAAATTTTTTACTAAGTAATTTTTTACTTTTACGCTTTCATCTCTTGCGATTTCGTATTCACTACTTACTATTTTTATAGATACTATATAAAAGTATGGTGGATATTTTAAGTTTCTTCTTATTTCCATTTCTTTGTTATAGAAGTCTAAATAACTGTGTTTTTTTATTGAATCTAAAACATAGTTATCTTTATTAAATGTTTGTATTATTACCTCTCCTGGTAAATCATATCTTCCTGTTCTTCCGCCTGTTTGCATTAATAATTCAAATGTTCTTTCCCCACTTCTAAAGTCAGGTATATTAAGCGAAGAATCGGCATTTATTACTCCAACTAA
>CAOJDZ010000101.1 GCA_948433815.1 uncultured Clostridia bacterium | reverse complement strand
AATTCATCATACATATAACCTATTTCTTTTTTTACTGAACTAAAACTTTCTATATCTTTTCTAGGTCTTTCTACTTCTCTTTCAATGTTTAAAACGTTAATAGAATAGTCTCTATATTTTGTTAATAAGTCGTAAAATTCGTTGTCAAATTCTTGTGAATAACTTAATGTTCTTTCGTAAAGTTCTTTAGCAGAAATCGTTGATAAATAATTCTTAGAAATGTTTTTTAATTTTTCTAAATCAAATAATGAACCAGAAGTACTAACTTTATCAAAAGATAATTTAAAGTCTAGAAAATCCTTATCTTTGTTACTATTGTACCATTCTTCAAAATTAGAATTTATAATTGTAAGGATATATATTTTAACTGCTTCAGTAGGTATTCCTTCTTCGTGGTAATAACTAACGGCTAATTCTGGGTCTTTTCTTTTACTTAGTTTTCTAACGGTATTTCCTTCTTTTTTTGTCAAAGGTGACAAGTGAGCGTAAATGGGTCTTTTGAATCCGAAACTATCAAATAATTGAATATGAATTGGTAATGAACTAAGCCATTCATCTGTTCTTATGATGTGTGTTACTCTCATTAAATGATCATCTACTAGATGTGCAAAGTGATAAGTTGGGAGTCCATCTTGTTTTATTAATACAATATCTTGATCATTTTCTGGAAATTCTAACTCACCTCTTACTGCGTCTTCTGCGATTACTTTGTTTTCAAATTTACCAGGAGACTTAAATCTAATTATATATTTTTCACCATTGTTAATTTTTTCTATAGCATTTTCCATAGTAATATCTCTATATTTAGCATATTTACCATAGATTCCAAGTCTTTCTTTTTTTGATTCTTGTATTTTTCTAATTTCTTCTGACTCTTCTTCTGTCATAAAGCATGGATAAGCTAGATCATGTTCAATAAGATATTTTGCGAAAGCTTGATATTGGTCTTTTCTTTCGCTTTGAATATATGGTCCATACTCACCATCATTTTCAGTTTCACTTATAGCACCTTCATCAAATTTAATACCATAATCATTTACATCTTTTATTATTTGCTTAACGCCATTTTCAACTGTTCTTTTTGTATCAGTATCTTCAATTCTAAGTAAACAAATACCATTAGTTTGTCTTGCGAATCTATTTGCTACAAAACTTGTGAATAAATGTCCCATATGAACAAACCCAGTTGGGCTTGGGGCGAATCTAGTTACAATAGCGCCTTCTGGTAAATTTCTTTCTTTATATATTATTTCGTATTCTTCTTTAGTGTGTTTAACTCCTGGTAATAAAATATCAGCATATTCTTTCTTTGTCATTTTAATCACTCCAATTAATTATATTATATATTTTTTTCTATTTTTATTCAATGATAATCGACTGCTCATCTCCTTTAAATTCATCATAAAGGAATATTAATCCACCGATTACGAATAGAATAGAAGCTAATATATCTAAATTACTTAAAAATTTATTAACAGCGTTTTTTCGGTCTTTTATTCTTGTTTCTAGAAAATATATGTAAACTAGTACTCCTATAGTAAGTAGTACAAGTCTTATATTATGAGCTTTTTTTAGTCCTTCGTCATCTTTATGTAAGTATTGGTCTCTCTCTTTTTTATCTGCATAAATTCCAACCAAAGAAGTGACTATAAATATTCCAAATATATAGTCACTGATTCTTAAATTCTTTAGTTTTTCTTGTAGAGACTTTCCCATATTTAATTTTATGTTTTTCTTGTTTTTTTATATAATATCTTATATAATTAAATTACTGCTCGCGTGGCGGAATTGGTAGACGCGCACGACTCAAAATCGTGTATCTTTGATGTCAGGGTTCGAGTCCCTGGGCGAGCACCAAATTATAGAAAATAAAAAGTCTAAATAGTTTAAATATATTTGGACTTTTTTGTTTGTATTAATTATTTTTTTCTTCTATTTCTTTAAAATTAGATTTATATAAGTCTAGTTCTTTATTATCTATAGGATTATCTTTTGCTTCAAGTTTAGGTAAGTCTTCTTTTGTAGCAAGACCAAAGTAATCTAAAAAGTCATCAGTAGTTTTATAAAGAATTGGTTTACCAACAGTATCTTCTTTTCCACATTCTTTTATAAATCCTCTAGCTAGAAGTTTTCTAACTATTTGGCTACTTGATACTCCTCTTATCTCATCTATTTTTATTCTTGTTATTGGTTCATTATATGCGATTATAGCTAGAGTTTCTAAGCTTGCATCACTTAAAGAAAAAGTTCTACTATCAGTTACTAATTTTTCGTAATATTCTTTATGTTCACTTTTTGTTGTCAATTTAAAAGTATTGCCTAAAAAAGAAATACGAAGTCCTCTTTCATCGCTTTCATAATCTTTTCTTAATTCAGATAATATTTCTTTTATTTCAGTATCTTTTACTTCTAAAATTTCACTTAATTCATTAATTGATATTCCGTCGTCTCCTACTACAAAAAGGATTCCTTCAGTTACACTTTTTAAATTCATTTTAATCAACTCTTTCAAGTATTATTGTTCCAAAGTTATTGTCTTGTTTAAGTGTTATTTCTCTATTTTTAGCCATTTCAAGAATTCCTAGGAATGTAACTACTACATATGGTCTTGTAAGACTTTCAAATAAACTTAAAAAATCTATTCTTTTTTCTTTCTTTAAAACACTTCTTATTTTAGCAACTCTGTCTGAAACTGACAACTCTTTTTTTGTTATTTTAGTGTTTAAAGGTTTACTGTATTCTTTTCTTTCTAATAATTTTTGTAATGCTTCTAGTAAATCATAAGCGGTTAAATTATCTTTATTTTCTAACTTTTCAGTTGTATAATTTTCTCTTTTTTCTGGTGTTTTTGTAAAATAATTACTTCTGTTATTTTCTAATGTTCTAAATGAAGATACACTTTCTTTATATTTTTGATATTCAAGTAATCTTCTTTTTAACTCTTCTTCTGGATCTTCTTCAAATTCATCTGTTTCTTCTTTTGGCGGTTTTGGAAGTAAATATCTACTTTTCATTTCAATAAGTTCGGAAGCTGTTACTAGGTATTCACTAGCTATATCTAGATTCATTTCTTCCATTTCTTTTATAAAATTTAAATACTCTCCTGTTATTTCGACTAATTTTAGTTCACTTATATCCATTTTTGATTGTTTTACTAAATGAAGTAATAAATCTAATGGACCTTCAAAATCCCCGATTAAAAATTTATTCATTATTTACAGCTCCACTTTTTAGATTCTTCTCCAAGTTTAATTTGTCTTTTAACATTTCCTAAATTATAACTAGGTGAGAAATCACTTTTCTTTGTGTCTAATGTGAATAAATCAACTGTATATGTAATGTAGTCCTCATCATATGTTAATTCTTCAATATTTGTTTCGCTAATCATTTCTGCTTCTTTTTTAAATTCATCTGCATATTTATTTGTAGTTTCCTCTTCTTCTATAGGAGCGTCAGTATTTTCTTTTTTATTGGCTCTTTTTGTTACTTGATAACTTGTTAATCCTTTTTGTGAAAAATTATATGTAGTTTTGTATTCTACTTCGTAATTTTCATCTGTAAATTTTTGTGTACATATTAGTACTTCATCTGACGCTTCAAACTCATTATCTTTAATAATCGTTACTTTAGCATATTTAGCCTCTTTAAATATCATTTCATTGACTTTGATATTAATTGTACCGTGAACTTTTCTTTCTAATTTTTTGTCGCTTACAAATTTAGTTCTGTAGATTACCATTTTATTTGAATTATAAAATTCAATGTAAATATTTAAATCATTTACATCTTTAATACTACTTTCTGGTCAATAAACGATAGTTAGT
>CAOJDZ010000100.1 GCA_948433815.1 uncultured Clostridia bacterium | reverse complement strand
AAGTGGAAGAATAGCAAGAAAGTTATATCCTAATGCTAATATTGAAATAAATGGTTATCAAGATACAATGTATCAAGATAACTTTTTTGATTTAGCAATAAGCAATGTTCCTTTTGGAAATATACCAATTTTTGATAAAAGGTATAAAAATACTGATTTTTTAATTCATAATTATTATTTTCAAAAGACTTTAGATAAAGTTAGACCTGGAGGAATAATTGCGTTTATTACATCAACAAGTACATTAGATAATCCTAATAATAAAAAAGTAAGAGAATATATAGCAAAACGTGCTGAATTATTAGGTGCTTTTAGATTACCTAATGACACTTTTAAAAGTATCGCAGGAACAAAAGTTACTAGTGATGTAATAGTACTAAAAAAGAAAGACAAATTAGATTTAGAAAATAATCCAACATGGCTAGAAACAGGTTTTAATGAAGATGGTATACCAGTAAATAATTATTATATAGAAAATCCTGATATGATACTAGGAAAATTAACTTTTGATAAATCCATGTATGGTGCTGAAGATAATACAGCCGTACATCCTTTAGAAGACAAAGATATTAATGATTTGTTAGAGAAAATAATAGAGAATTTTAAAGAAAACACATACGAAGAAGTAGAAATAGAAAATGAAACAATAAGAGCAGATGCTATTCCAGCACTTATAAGTGTCAAGAATAATGCTTATGTTGTAATTAACGATACAATATATCAAAGAAACGATTCAATTATGATACCTATTGAAAATCAAGAAAGTAAAACTAGTGAAAGAATAAAAGGTATGGCAAAAATAAGAGATAGACTAAAAATAGTTTTTGATATTCAATTAAATAATGAATCTGATGAAAAATTAAAAATAGCACAAGAAAAATTAAATGATGATTATGATGAGTTTGTCAAAAAATATGGTTATATAAATGATAGGGCAAACTCTAGAGCCTTTAATAGTGATCCTGATTATTATTTACTTTCATCTATTGAAGAAAAATATAAAGAAAATAATAAAGTTTTTTATAAAAAAGGCAAAGTATTTACTAAAAGAACAATTATTAAACCAAAAGATAATGTAGTTGCTGAAAATTCAGTAGACGGATTAATGGTTTCGCTAAATGAGTTAGGGTATATCGACATCCCCTATATTTCTAAATTAATTAATAAAAGTGAAAAAGAAGTGTTTGATGAATTAGATGGTTTAATTTATAAAGAGCCAGTTATTTCAAAAGAGAAAGAAAAAGATTTTTGGGTTACATCAAATGAGTATTTAAGTGGAAATATTAGAGAAAAATTGAAAATAGCTGAAAGCGAAAATATAAATGGTGATTTAGATAAAAATGTAGAAGCATTAAGATTAGTATTACCTAAAGATTTGAATTTTGAAGAAATAGATATATCTCTAGGAGCAATTTGGATACCATCAAGAATTATAAAGAATTTTTGTATAGATTTACTAGATATACCTTATAGATATCAAGATAATTTAATTGTTGATTATGTTCCAGAAGTAAACTCTTGGATTTTGCAAAGAAGTAAAGTGCGTTTTGATTATGGTGATGTAAAAAACACTAAAACTTGGGGAACAAGTAGAGCCGATGCACTAACATTAATAAGAACTGCTTTAAATTTAAAGGAAATATCAATTTTTGATAAAACTGATGATGATAGGCAAGTGTTTAACCCAAAAGAAACGGCTATAGCAAGAGAAAAACAAAATAGTATTAAAGAAGAGTTTAAAGAGTGGGTAAAAAGAAATGAGAGAGTAAAAAGTGAATTAATTAGTATATACAATGATAAATTTAATTCAATTAGGTTAAGAGAATACGATGGTTCTTCTTTAGTATTTAAAGGAATATCTACTGAGATATCGTTAAAAGATTATCAAAAAGATGCAGTAGCACGAATTTTATTTGGTGGAAATACTTTACTAGATCATTGTGTAGGAGCGGGAAAGACTTTTGAAATGGCAACTGCTAGTATGGAACTTAAACGATTAGGAATTTCTAATAAACCATTATTTGTAGTACCTAATCATTTAACTGAACAATGTGCGAGTGAATTCTTAAAATTATATCCTAATGCTAATATATTAGTTGCTACTAAAAAAGATTTTGCAAAAGAAAAAAATTAATGGCCCGAATTGCTACTGGCGAATGGGATGCAGTAATAGTAGGGCATAGTTCATTTGGAAAAATTCCAGTTTCAAAAGAATTAGAGTTAAAATTTGTAAAAAATGAAATTAGAGAAATAAAATCAGCAATTGATAGATTGCAAGATGAATATGGTAAAAAAATAAGTGTAAAAAAAATGGAAGCGTTGTTAAAAAGTCAAGAAAAAAGAATAAAAGAATTGCTTGATACAAAAAAAGACGATGCAGTAACTTTTGAAGAGTTGGGAATAGATTATCTTTTTGTTGATGAGGCTCATGAGTTTAAAAATTTGGCACTTTTTTCAAAAATGACTAATGTAAGTGGTATTAGTTCTACTGCTAGTCAAAAAGCAAGCGATTTATATATGAAAATACAATATTTAGATGAACTTAATCCTAATAGGTCAGTAGTCTTTGCAACAGGAACACCTATTTCAAACTCAATGTCTGAATTATATATTATGCAAAAATATTTGCAACACAATATGTTAAAAAGAATGGGATTAGATTATTTTGATAGTTGGGCAAGTATATTTGGAGAAACTATTACTACTATTGAATTGTCTCCCGATGGTGGTGGTTTTAGAAATAAAACTCGTTTTGCAAAATTTAAAAACGTACCAGAATTATTAAATTTATATAAACTTGTTGCAGATATAAAAACATCAAAAATGTTAAATCTACCTATACCAAAATTAAAATTTAATCGTTATGAAATTATATCTGCACCAAAAAGTCCTGAATTAAGTAGATTTATTGATGAATTAGTAGAGCGTAGCGAAGCAATAAAAGAGGGGAATGTACCTCCTTATGAAGATAATATGTTAAAAATTACTAACGAGGGAAGAAAGGCTGCGCTAGATTTGAGATTAATTGATGAGAATATGCCTGATTTGGTTAATAGTAAAATTAATCTTGCAGTAGATAATATTGCAAAAATTTATAAAGAAACAGAAAACAATAGGTCTACGCAATTAGTGTTTTGCGATTTATCTACTCCTAAAAAAGATGATAGTTTTAGTGTTTATAATGATATTAAACAAAAATTAATAGATAAAGGAATTAAAGAAAATGAAATTACTTTTATACATGATGCTGATACTGATGAAAAGAAATCTACTTTATTTGATGATATGAATAATGGTAGAGTAAGAATATTAATGGGGTCAACTGCCAAAATGGGAGCAGGTACTAATGTTCAAAAGAAATTAATAGCGTTGCATCATTTAGATTGTCCATGGAGGCCAAGTGACATTGAACAACGTGAAGGACGTATTTTAAGACAAGGAAATGAGAATGAAGAAGTACAAATATTTAGATATGTAACTGAAGGAAGTTTTGATGGTTATTCATATCAATTAGTAGAAACAAAGGCAAATTTTATTGAACAAATTAAGAGTGCTAGTGTAGGAACTCGTACAATGGAAGATGTAGATGATAGTGCATTATCTTATGCAGAAGTAAAAGCAATAGCGACAGGTAATCCTTTGATAATAGAAAAATATAAAGTAGATAATGAATTAAAACAATTAAGTTTATTAAAAGCAAGATATAATTCTTCTAAAAATGAAATGACAACTGATGTAACTATTAAATTTCCTTTAGAATTAAAAGAAAATGAAAATAAATTAAATTTAATTGAACAAGATTTATCTAAAATAAAAGATACTTCTGGTGATA
>CAOJDZ010000099.1 GCA_948433815.1 uncultured Clostridia bacterium | reverse complement strand
AGCATAAACAATTAGAAATTGCTAAAGAATTATTAAAAACAGCTTTATCATTAGAAGAAATATCAAAATGTACAGGATTAACTGTAGAAGAGTTAGAAAAGTTAAATATTAAATAAGGGAATTAATCTCTTAACAGTGTAAGAATAAACCCCTAGATTTTGTCTAGAGGTTTTTTATCTATTTTAAGTAAAGTTTATGTAGTTAAGTAAATTTATTTTTTTAACTTTCTTTCTTTATAAAAAATCACAAATTATTCATCTTTATGATTTTCTTCAGTTACTATTATCTCTTTAACTACTTTGTCCATTTGCTTTATAGCGCCTAGTACCATTAAACTATATATGATATTAGAAAGTTCTGATATTACTATTACAATACCAGATGTTATTACTAATATTTTAGCAGTTTCAAATGGATTTAATATAATTACTATACCTAGTATTATAGATATACCAGATATTAGAACTCCTATAAACCAGTTTTCTGCTTCTATTTGTTTTAAGTTAAGTGATAATTGCAGTTTAAATAAATTAATGAATATAACAATTAGTCCTATTACAATTGGGAATATATCTATTAGGGTTTCAAATTTAAATATAAAAAGTATACCAATACATAATTCTAATATTCCTTTAAATAAACCATAGTTAAAAAGTTTTTCTTCATCAGTCATTCTAAAATAGTTCATAAAATCTATCAAGCCTATTAATAAAAGTATTATTCCCATAACTTGAATTAAAGTTTTTACTATTTCATCTGGTTTCATTATTAAAAATATACCTAATACTATTAATAATAGAGATGCGAATATTCCTTTAATTTCTTTCTTTTTTATTATTTCTTTCATAAGTGTACCTCCAAGTTTAATTATAACACGTTTTATTTAAATTTTATTATTTATTTAGTAGTTTACTTTATTTAAATATAATCCAACTGGTTCTACTTTTGTTCCAAGTACCCTTCTATCTAAACTATTTAATATATAAGGAATATCACTTATTTCTTTTTTACCTTCGTTTATATCTAAAAATAGCCCGACTATGTTTCTTACCATGTACTTTAAGAATCCATCGGCGTTTATATATATCGTTATTATTTCACTTTCTTCTGCTATATTTATGTAATTAATAGTTCTTGTATAGTTTTCTTTTTCTGTGTCTGAGGTGAAACTTTTGAAGTTATGTGTTCCGATTAAATATTTACTTGCCTCTTTTATTAAATCTATGTTTATTTTTTTATTATATTGTAGTTCAATATTTCTTTTTATAGGATTATATTCTCCAGTGTTTATTATATATTTGTATTCTTTATTTAATACGCTGTATCTAGCATGAAAGTTATCATCAACTTGTTTTATACTTTTTATATATATGTCTTCATTTGTTAGGCTGTTTAAACTTTTTTTTACTTTTTCTGTATCAAGTTCTTTTTCATAATCAAAGTGAAAGTAAAAGTCTAAAGCATGAACTTTTCTGTCTGTTCTTGAAGATCCTGTTATATTTATCTTTTGATTTAATATTTTACTTAGACATATTTCTATGTTTTCTTCTATAGTAGGTTTATCTGGCTGTTTTTGGTAACCATAATATAGTTCTCCATTATAACTAATATTAACTAGATATCTCATATTAATCCCACTTCTCTAATGTAATACAATATAAATAGAAAGTGTACTAAAAGTAACATTATATCAAAGAATTTTACTTTGTTAGTTCTAAGATTTGTTCTAAATTTAGTGACACTATACATTCTAAGTTCACTTGCAAATTTGATGTCACTTATTTTTTTAAATGTTAGTCTTAGTGTGTTTTTAAATGAACTTACAACAGCATATATTTTTGATAATATGTCACCATGATAATAATCCAGTCCTCTAGCACTTGCGCTTTTTAGTACTTCTTGTTCAGTTGTTAAAAGAAGAGGAAAGAAATTTATAAGTCCTACTATTTTATTTGAAAGACGTCCTAAATTTAAGTTAAATAAGTTAAAAGGTGACAAAGATTTTTCTATTCCATATTTAAGTTCACTTGGACTTGTTGTGTAAAAAATAAGTGCTAGATATTCTATAAAAGCTGATATTTTAATTAGGATTACTACTGCATTTTCCATAGATAAACCTTTACTAGCTAGTGCGAATAAAATTATTATATAAATGTATCTTAGTCCATATAACATGTTAAAGTAAAATCTTAAAGGTACGTTACTTGTGTACATTAGCATTACTATAAAGAATAAAACTACTACATGAAGTTTTAAGGACACGCTACCTATCATAGGGATTAAAAATAAGAATAAGCATATTAGTTTTACTACAGAATTTAGTCTATGGATGCTGCTGTTTACTGGATAGAATGATCCGAAATATTTATTACTTTGCATTTCTGTACACCTCCTTAATAAGGTCTAATATGTTGTCAGTAAGACTAATTTTAATACCTTTTTCATTAGCGGCTTTTATATATTTTACTATTTCAGGAAGTTTTAAACCGTATCCATCCATTAGTCTTTCGTTAGTCATTATATTTTTATCTCCTGAAGCCATTATAGAACCTCTGTACATTAGATGTGCTTTGTCTGTTAGAGGGTATGCAAAGTCAGTATCTTTAGTTAAAAGTATTATAGTTTTTCCGTATTTTTCTTTTAAAAGTAAGATTAATTTTTTTAAGTTTTCTTTTTCAATTGTACCTAATCCTATAGTTGGTTCATCTAATATAAGAACTTTTGGATTAAATATTAGAACAGAAGCTAGAGATACTTTTTTTTGCTCAGTTAGTGTTAAATCACTTATTTTTTTATCTAGAAAACTTTCTGGTAAGCCAACTAGTTTTAATGCTTCAGAGCATCTAATACCTTTTTTATTTATTTTGTATTTAAAATAGTTTACACCAAATTCTAATTCTTTTTTTACTGTTTTATTAAATAACATGTCACGTGGATTCATAGTTACAAATCCTACATTCATTCTTAGTTTATTAACATTTTTTATTCTTCTTCTATCGTTTACAAAATCAAATATTTTTACTGAACCATAGGTTGGACTTATGCATGCATTTATTAATTCGCCTATTTTAGTTTTACCACTTTCAGAGTCACCTATAAATGTTGTGACTAATCCTTCTTCTATATTAAAAGTGACACTTTCTAAATATGTCTTTTTTAGTGGTGTTTTTAGGTTTTCTCTGTATGTGACATTATTAAAAATTATTTCCATATTTCACTCACTAGCCTTTCATATGTAAATACATAGTAATTTATAAGTTCATAGTCTTTTAAATATTTATTTAATAGTATTATAAAAGGTAAACTGTAACCTAAGCGTTTCATTATTTTTTCTTCATTTAAAACACTTAGTGTGTAACCACTTATTACTATTTTATCTTCATTAGTTATTATTATTTTGCTACCTAAAAGTGTTTCTTCTATTTCAGTGGTGAAGTTTAAAATTATTCCACCATCATCTACATATTTCTGCAAATTGTTTGTTACAAGTTTTAAGTCTTTTTCATCAAGTGAAGACAAAATGTTATCAAGAACTAAGATTTTTGGTTTTGTGATTAAACTTCTTGCGATAGAAAGTTTAACTTTAGAAGATAAACTTATACTTTTTGGACTTTCTTCCAAAAGTGTAGTTAATCTAAAATCTTTACCTATCTCATCTATTCTACTTGCCATTTCTTCTTTTTTTGTCGCTAGACTTTCTAAACCATAAGCAAGTTCATCTCTTACTGTTTCAGCTAAAAAAACTTCAAGCATATTAAATGAAGAAAACCCTATTAGTTTTCTTAATTTGTCTACTGTTTTATTTGTTATTTTTGTATAATTTATAGTAATAAATTTATTATTATTTTTAAACATTAAATTATC
>CAOJDZ010000098.1 GCA_948433815.1 uncultured Clostridia bacterium | reverse complement strand
ATATAAATACAACTAAAATTACGGATACTGCTGAAACAATTATTATTATTTTTTTATTAGTTTTTATTAGTTCTACTACCTTTTTCATATATCTCTCCTTAATAATCGACATAACTCGACTTTATTTACCAAAGTCATTGTATCATATTATTTTTTTTAATTCAATTTAAATTTGTTTTATTATAAATAAAACTATTAGCAGTAAATTACTAATAGTTTTCATATATTATTTTTTTATTAATAAATTAATATTTTTCTTTTTAAATATGTAATATATTATTAGTCCACCTAATACTGTAGAACCTAATATGTACCAAATTAAATTACTTGATTCTTCTTGTGTTTCTTCTTTTACAGTTTCTTCATTATAGTGAATTATAAATTTACCTAAGTTAGATGTTTCTATTTCTATAGTATTATTATCTAATGCTTTATAGTTTAGAGTTTCTATTAAGTTATTATTTTTTAATTCATAAATTCCTAAGAATTCTTTATTTTTATCTAACTTAATAGTCATCTTAATTTTTGATGATAGGTTTATTTTTTCATTAGAATTATTTGCTAGATATAATTCTATGTATTCACTATTATTTTTAAATCTTTTTCGTAATTCATTGGTTACTATGAATCTTGTACTTTTTAAAGTTACTTCTTCTGTTAAATCAGAGGATGGTATGTTTAACTTTATGTTATCAAGTGCAAATTCTTTATATTCTATTTTTGGTGGGTTTGTGTCTTCTCCAGGTTTATCAGGATTATCATCTGGATTTGGATTAGGAGTATTTCCATCTCCTGGATTTTGACTATTACCATTATTCTTTTTAATCCATGTAACTTTGGCGGTTAATTTACCTTTGTTTCCTAACATATCTTCATATTTAAATTCAAATGATCCATTTTCATTAAATATATATGTGTCACTTCCATTATTGTTTGTGATTTTTATGTCTTCATTACTATATATAGTTGCGGTTACTGGACCAGTTGTTTCTGTTTCTGGGTCGTATGTTACCAAAACATTAGGTGCGACTTTATCTATCCAATTAACATAAGCTGTAGTTCTTCCTTCATTGCCTGCTTCGTCTATATATTCAAAAGTGAATTCTCCATTTTCTTTAAAGATGTATTCAGTTTTTCCATCGTTATTCGTTACTCTAACATTTTCTTTATCAAATGTTATACTAACTACTACGTCTTCGTTTGTAAGTTCAGTGGTACTATATGATAAACTTCCATTAGGTTTAACAGTATCTATCCAATCAACTCTTGCTGTAGAGGTTCCAATGTTTCCTGCGGCATCTTTAAACTCAAATGTAAATTCTCCATTTTCCATAAATAGATGTGTCATAGGGTCTGAGTTAGGATTATCTGATTCGTAGTCACCATTATTTAAAACTATTACATCTTCACTAGGAACTAATGTAGCTTCTACTTCTTTATTAGTTTTTGAAGTTATGTTATATCGTATAGTTGCTGTTGGGGATTCTTTATCTATCCAGTTTACTTTTGCTGTCGCTTTACCAGTCATTCCATTACTGTCATCTATAAACTCGAATGTAAATTCTCCATTTTCAGTAAAAATGTATGTGTCACTTCCATTATTATTAGTTATTCTAATTTCTGTGCTTGGATTTATTAATCTTGCGACTACATTTTGATTTGTAGGTTTAGTTATATCAAATCCTATACTTGCGGTTGGATTTGGATTTTTAGTTCTATCTTCGTAGAAATTAAATGCACGTGCTGCGAACCAGTTACCATTAGTTCTATCTGCGACTATTTTTACATATTGAACTTGTTTAGGATTTTCTATTTCAAAACTTTTAGTGTTTTTAATAGCATCGTCAATTGTATTAGCTTGATTAGTGTATCTAAGGTTTGTTTCACTAGTTAATATTTCCCAGTTTTCTCCGTCCATACTTCCCCAAATAGTACCATCATATATTTTTCCGTTTCCGCCTCCAGCAGGTACAAATTCTACTGCGGTTAAAACTACTGGATTATCTATTTTTACAACAATATATCTTTCAGTATCTGTACCATTCCAAGCTGAATGCCATCTAGTATTATAGTTTCCGTCTATAGCAAATATAGCACTTCCACCATTATTTACTGCTTCAGTAGATACAGCATGAATACTTAAATGAGAAACTGGAATATATTTTCTTTTATCTGTATCTGTGTCTTTTGTAAATGTAAAAGTTAATACATTACTAGCTAGTTTTGTTCCATTTGGTGCTTGTCTTATTTGTAATGTTTTATCTCCTGTATTGTCTGGAGATTTAGATGCATATGAAGTCCAGTTATCTGTTTCTTTATTTCTCCATTCATAAGTTAGGTCTACTCCTAGTATTCTATTTTCTAAATCATTTCTAAAGAAACTACTTTCATTAATTTGATTATCTAATATATCTATTTTAAGTATATTTTCGTCATTATATGGTGCGCCTACTATGTGAATATATATATCATTTTCTGCGGTTATGCTGTTTATTTCATCTTTTGTTAATCTATATTTGTGTTCTTCGTTTCCAGTAAATGATACTTCATTCCAAGTATTCTTACCATCTAGGCTATAATCCCATCTTACTCCTGAACCATCAAATCTACTAGATAATACTATTTGTTCAGCATTATCTCCATTAAATGAGAATGTGGCTAGTGTTGTGTCTGTTTTTCCTAGTAAGTAATTAGCCATTAATCTAGTAAGTGATGGTTGCAATACATCTGTGCCATTATAATTTTTTCCCTTTGTTAATGTATTATTTAGAAGTAGTGTGTAATTAAATTTATATGCACTTGATGTAAAGTGTGGTGCGAGTAACGACATTAAGTTATGGTAAGCTAGTGGATATTCTAGTAAGCTTTCACTCAATCTGTCTGCTAGATTATAGTAATCTTCTTCAGTTTTACTAGAGAGGCTATTATATAGACTTATTAGTTCATACCAAGCATCTACATTAAAGTCTAGTTCATTTATTGAAGCCCATAAGTATTCTTCTTTTTTACTTGGGTCAGTATAAATGTGAGATAACATTAATATTTCTGAAGATTTTTGATATTGATCGAATCTATTAACTGCTTCTTGTGCCATTGCAATATAAGGAACGTTATATCCTTTTGCAAAACGTCTGTCATTTCCCCATCCTAAAAGCAATCTTTCTCCTTTTTCAGATAATGTCCAACCACTTACATCATTATCAATTCCCCAGTAGCCTTTTCCTTCAGAGTTTCTATTATAGTAAATTATTGCAGCGTGGCCTGGTTGTCCTATTACTGCGGCTGGAATTCCATGAACTGTACGGATATTTGAACCAGTTTTAGATATACCACCACAAACTGCTCCTGTACCAAATTCGTTTCTAAAATTCATCCAAACTTTATATACTTTATTAGTTCCACTTGAATAAGTTACTCCATATTTAGAGAAAACTCCGCCAAATTTTTCATCCCAATAATCTTTTCTGTTAGGATCGTGGAATACATCATTTCCATAATTTGGCCAAACATATGCCATATAAGGGTGTGGAGTTAAATATGTCCAAGCCTGAGTTGGATGAGCTTCAATTTGCTTTTGTGTATAATCGTTTAACCATAAAATTGATTCGTCATCGATTATGTTATTCATTACAAAACGCATTTCTTCTACAGTATAAGTTTCAAACCATTCTGTAATATCTATGGAATCGTTAACTTTAAATTTTCCTTCATTGTACATTTTTTTAAATATACTATATCTTGTTACTGAATCAGATTGGTTAGATGGTTCACTAGGTTGCATCCATAAGGCTACTTTTGCTGAGTGAGTAAGTGATAAACTAATAGCCATTCTTTTATATAAATCTCCTACTTTATTTCCAAATTTAGAAACAGTAGTTATGTT
>CAOJDZ010000097.1 GCA_948433815.1 uncultured Clostridia bacterium | reverse complement strand
TCTAATATTTTCTACTAGTATATGTAATAAACAAAGTAGAGGTGCTTTAATTGAACAATTAGTATCCTTAACACTACAATCGGCTGTAGTAGTTTTAATTATTAATATAACGGCTTTAATTGCAATTCAAATTAATGTATCTACTTTTTTTGATAATGCTTTTCAAGACATGGCTACTAAAAGTTTATTATATCTTGGATGTGCTACATTTTTATTAACAGGTAGTCAAGTTGTAAATAGATTTATTGGTGCAAATGTAAGTGCTAATTCTGGAAGAGAGCAGTTAATGTCTTTAATGGGATTTAGTAAATTAGCAGGAGGTGCAAGTAAAATTGCAACTGGTGCGGGAATATTAGGTGCAGGAGCATTATTAAAAGGTGGAAACTTTGCAGCCAAAAAGAGCGGAATAGCAGGCAAGTTTGGAAATGCAGGTAATAATTTGTTGCAAAAAGCAGGAATGGGAATTGCTAATTTCGGTAATTCATTTGCTAGTCCTATGTTAGATGATGGTAGTACTATGTCAAGTGGAAATATGTTTTCAAGAGCAATTCAAAATGTTGGAAACTCTATTCGTTCTCATGGTTTAAATATGGCAACAAGTGCGGAACGTAGAAATGCACATTATGAGGGACTTGGGGTAAATAAGAAAATTTCTTCAGGATCTAGTAGAATTATGGGAAAAGGAATTGATATGATGATAGGAAGAATGACAATTCCTAGAAATTTTGGAACTAATCCATATTCATATAAAAGAAGATAAAGGAGTTGATATTTTATGTATATAACGGTCGCTAGCATAAAAAGGAATTTAGGTTTTAAAGGATTAGAGATAAATGATATATTTTTTTCTATTCCTTTTATTTCCTTATTTATGATTTTATTTTGTTTAACTAGATATAAACTATTAGGTTTATTTATTTTAATTATTGGAATATTTTTACTAATACCAGTAAAAGTAAGTCAAAAAAATAGAATGTATAAAGTGCTATTATTAATAGGTAAATATCTTTTGAACATAAAAGAATATACCTATTTTAGTACTGATAATATAAGGGGGTTGATGTTATTTGATAAAAAGAAAAACAATAAAAGAAAAAGAAAAGAAGATTTATGATAACACACGAGAAAGAATAAAGAAAAAAGAGAAAAAGTATATTACACGTTCTAAAATGAATGTTAAAATTAAAAACTCTCAATCATTTATAAATACTGATTTCATTAGTGATAATGGAATTATACATTTAAAAAGTGGTGAACTTGCTAAAGTATTTGAAGTTCAAGCAATTGATTTATCATTATCTAGCAATGAACAAAAAATATCATTTTTTTCACAATTAAAATACTTATATCAAATAAAAGATTTAGATTTAAGAATTTACAAAATAAATGAACAAATTAATTTAAATGCTAATAAAGATTATATAAGTGAGATGATGAATAAATATCAAGATGATACTAATCGTCTTTTATTTTTACAGGAAAGATTTGATTTATTGGAATCGTTAGAAAATAATGAACTTATAGTATCTAATGATTATTTTTTTGTTATTATCGCTAAAGATGAAATAACATTAAAAAAACAAGTGGAAGAAATAAATAGAATATGTTTCAGTATAAATCCTAGATTAAATTTAGATGAAATTGATAATAAGTATGAGATATACAAATTTTTAATAAATTTATATTTTAGTAATGCAAGTTTAGAACAATTACTATGGTGTGATTTAGTGGAATTAATAACACCATTAAATATTAGTGAGAAAAGTAATTATTTAAAAATAGATAATGAAGAAGTAACTTTATTGTCTATTAAAAGTGTACCACCATTTTTAGAAGAGTTGTTTTTTGAACAAATTTTTAATATACCAAATGCTAGATGTTGCATTCATATTAAAGATAGTGTAGATACTGAAAATTTAATTAGGGTGTTAGATAGTTCATATCAATTTTTATTAACTGATAGAATTACAACTAGAAAATTATCTTCAGCTACTGAATTAGATACCCAAAAAGAAAATTTCCAAATCTTAATGGACCAAATAAAAAACGGCGATGAAAAGATAAAAGAAGTGAATTTTATTATTGCTATAAATGGCGATAAAAAAACAAGAGAAGAACAAATAAAAGAATTAAAACGTATGGCTGATTACTTTAAAATTAAAATGGATATAACTAGATTACGTCAATATGAAAGTTGGCAAGCATATGATATATCATCAAATATTATGACAGACTATTCTAATTATTTACCTACATTAACTTTAGCAGCAGGTTTTCCTTTAACCACTACTTTTTTTAATGATATAAAAGGTATAATTTTAGGAGTTGATATACATACAGCATTACCAGTTTTCTTTGATACATTTTACTTAAATTCTAACAAAAGCAGAACAAGTCATAATATTTCCATTGTTGCTTCTACAGGTGGTGGAAAAAGTTTTCTCTTAAAAAAAATAATAACAAATGGAATTAATCAAACTGGTGTAAAGACATTTATATTTGACTGCGAGGCTGAATATAAAAAGTTAACTAAAAAAAATAATGGGGAATATATAGACTTATATTCAAAAACTGGAGGTATAATAAATCCGCTTCAAATAAGGTTTTTACCAAGTGATAATGAAAACAATGATAATGATATATCCAATTGTCCTTTAGCAAAGCATATGGGTTTTTTAGAAGCCTTTTACAAATGTGCTTTTGAAGAAATAAGTGAAAAAGAGTTGGTAATATTACTTGAAGAAACTGAAAAATTATATGAGAAGTTTGGAATCACTAAAAACTCAACAATATCAATGATAGAAAATATGAAAGTTAATGAATTTCCTATATTTAGTGATTTAAAAACATTAATAGTAGAAGAACGTAAAAATACTAAAGCAAAAGAAAAACTGAAAATAATTGAGCAATTAGATATCTTACTTGAAAGATTTCTATTTGGAACTGACTCATTTCTATTTGATGGTTATACTAATCTGGATTTAGATAAAAGTGATTTAATTTGTTTTAATTTACAAGAACTATTATTTAGTGAAAATAAAAGACTTATTAATACACAGGTACTCAATGTTCTAACATTTTTAAATAATGCTATAGTAAAAAATAAGTTAATGAACGAAAAAATAAAAAATGAATTAGATAAAAAACACATAATGGTAGTTGTAGATGAATTTCATTTATTCATTGATGAAGATAATCCTGAAATCTTAAAAAACTTTGGTCAAATGGCTAGAAGACTAAGGAAATATTCTTCATCTTTTGTATGTGCAACGCAGTCCATTAGAGATTTTATTGGTTCTGCAAATATTTTAAGACACGCTACTGCTATATTTAATAATTGTCAGTATCAATTTACTGGAATTCTAAAAGAAGATGATTTGGATGCTTATTTAGGATTATTTAAGCAAAACCCATTAACTGATACACAAAAACAATTTTTATTAAGAGCAAAGCAAGGGGAATTTTTGTTAAATATAACAAATAAAAAACGTGTTAGAGTTTGGATACGTGCTACTGAATTAGAAAGGAACTTAATGGGTGAGGAATAATGAAAAAAGAAAAAGTTATAGAAGAACCAAAAGCAAATAAGACAATAAAGAAAGTATTTAAAGAAATTTATTTTGATGATTTTGAAGATCCATGTGAAGATTTTACTGACGCTTTATATGATTTGATTCCTGAAGAATTAATAGTAAATGAATTAAAAAAGATTAAAGGTATTAAATCAAAAAAAGGTAAAGTTTATAGTATTGAAAAGGTAAGAAAATGAAAAAAATTTTATTAATAGTTTCATCTATTTTTATACCACTAATAATTTTATTTATTGTAATTTTAACTGCGTGTTTAGTGGTATTAAACTTTTTTGGAACTGATAGTACTGATGG
>CAOJDZ010000096.1 GCA_948433815.1 uncultured Clostridia bacterium | reverse complement strand
GACAAGACATTAACGCAGAAATCCACTTTCTAACTATTGGAGATAAAATTGATTTTTCTAAATATGATGCTTTCTATATGGGAATGGGTACTGAAAAAAGTGAATTTTTAGTACTTGAAGATATAATAAAATACAAAGATGAAATAAAAGAAGCCATAAGTAAAGGAAAACACTTTTTAATAACAGGAAATTCTCTAGAACTATTTGGAGAATACATAATTGATGAAAAAAATGAAAGACATGAAGGCTTAAATATATTCCCTTACTACAGCACTCATCAAAACTTTAGAATTGTTGGTAGCGTTGTATATTCTTCTAAATTAATAAAAGAAAAAATAATAGGTTTTCAAAATAGATGTGGAATTATGTATGAAATAGATAGACCATTATTTAAAGTAATAAGCGGAACTGGATCTAACCCAGAATCAAAAAAAGAAGGCTATCAATTTAGAAACTTTTATGGAACATATCTTTTAGGTCCCCTATTTATTAGAAACCCTTACCTCACAAATTACATAATTAAAAATATAATGAAACATAAAAATAAAAAATATAAATTTAAAATGTATAATAGAACTACAGAAATAAAAGCCTACAATACTTATTTAGAAAACTTTAATATAACAGAATAAAAGAACTATTTCAAAATAGTCCTTTTTTATCTTATCTTTTAAACACCAAGTTCAGTTTTAATATTATCAAATCCTGGTATATATTTTGAATTTCTTCCATCTTTTATTAAAATTAATGTTGGTTCATTTATACTTAAACTTTTCACATCTTGTGCACTAGGATTAGCAGTCTCTCCTATAATACTTTTATTCATAAGATTTCCTAAATCAACTGAATAAAGATTAAGTTTATCTTCTTTCTTATTATATAAAGATCCTAAACTACCTAAATAAATATTATCATCACTACTAAAGTCCGCAATTAATACATAATATTCTCCGCTTTGTCTACTAAAAATAGTCCCAGCAAGAATATTATCATAACTTATAGTCGCAGTTTGCACCTCAGGTTTAACATATCTTAAATCAAACCATCCTAACTTCTGTGCTCCTAAAGTTAAAAGGTACATTACCAAAACTACACCAGTTAAAACTAAAACTAAAATAACTGCCCCTTTAATATCCATTTCATCTTTTACTGTATTTTTTACTTTCTTTGCCATATAAATACCTCACAATCATAATACCACAAAAAGAAAAAAGTAACAACTACTGAAATTGAAAGAAAATAAAAAAGTGAAACAAGCCTAAAGATTAATTATATGTAAGGGTCAATCAATCTTTATATACGAAATACAACTGTTTCACTACTTTAATATTAGTAAAAATATGTCGGAATTTGTTATTTTCACTAACAATTAGATTATATCAAAACATCATTGTTACTGTCAATTACAATTTTATCTTTTTATAAAAATATTAAAACAAATTCTTAAACTCATTAATCTTCTCTCTTAAATAGTCAAGTCCATATTGAATAAAATCATTTTTATCTATATCTATTCCTATAACTTCCAAGCTTTCCTTAATACTAACACTATCTCCTAATGATAAAAATTTTAAATACTTTTGAACAAAATCTTCGTCTCCATTAAATAATTTATTTACTATATATAAAGAAAGACATGCTCCTATAGAATATTGATAAACATAATATGATTCTTGTAAAATAAAATGAGTGTTTAGTATCCATCCATACTTAACATTTTCGTCAGTTATTAAATCTTCCCCATTATATTTCTTATTTAACTCTAAATATAAAGAATCTAAAACTTGAGAACTAATATCTTCTCCATTAGATATTTTTCTAACTACTTCATCTTCAAACTCACTAAGTTTAACTTGATTAAAAATAGAATTAATTAAACTATTTATAAAATTATATAATATAAATTTTCTCTCTTCCTCGTCTTCACAAGTTTTTAACATATATTGATCAAATAGCATCTCATTAACTTTAGATGAAACTTCAGTTAAAAAGAAACTTACACTAAAATCATGAGACATATTTACTTGTTTGGAAAAATGCACATTTGCTGCATGCCCTATTTCATGTATTAAATTACGAAGTGAATTTAAAGATTTATTATAATTAGTAATAATATAAGGTACTCCAAAATAAGCAATAGAAGTATAAGACCTATTAACTTTTTTATCTTTAGGATAAACGTCTATCCATCCTTCACTAAACATTCTATCTATTAAACTTGTATAACTACTACCTAAAACAGAAAGTGATTCCTTAATATATCTTACTCCATCTTCTAGTTCTATCTTCATCTTAGAAACACTACATATAGGTAATGAAGTATCATAAGTATGAAATTCATCTAAGCCTAATATATTTTTTCTTAATCTATTGTAATCATGTAAAATATCTAAATTACTATTAATAGAAGAAATCAAATTTCTAAATAAAGAACTAGGTAAATCATAAGAAAACATTTTTTCATCTAATAAACTATCAAAATTCTTAAACTTATACAACTCTATATCATCACTTAATTTTCTAAAAAACAAAGAAGTCACTTTATCTTCATGAATACTATAAGTTCTAGAATAAGCGTCACTATACATCTTTCTATTTTTTCTACTTTCATCTTTCATCAAACTATTAATACTATCCTTATTAACTTGAACTTCTCCATTAGAAGTATTTACTGTCTCGCTAGTCCGTTTATTAATTAAAAGATCTTGATATTCATTCTTTATAGATTGAATTTTACTCATATAATTTGATAACTTACTCTTCGCTTCTTCAGCATCTACTACATGCTCTTTCTTTTTCAAAATTTCAGTTAAAAACCTTTGATAACATTTTAATTTATCACTTAATAAATATTCTTCTACTTTAGAACTATTTATAATTACATCTTTTTCTAATTTATTTCCTATAATCTGCAAATCACTATATAATTTTAAAACTTGTTCCATCTTATTTTTATAATTATCTAAAGAAAAATCCACATCAACTTGCCTCTTACAATATGAATATAATTTATCAGTTAAATTTTCTGAGTCTAATCTTAACTTTATAAAATCATAAAAACTGTCTGCTGACTCGAAATATGTATCACTCTTAACATTAAGTGTTTCTATATTACTTGATAAAACTTCATAGTCAAGTCCCCATTCATCATCACTTTTATAAATATGTGTTATATCTAAATCAACTTTCATAATATTTCTCCTACTATTATTCTAACATAGCAAGCAAATAAAAAGAAGGACTAGTTTCCTACTTTACTTCATAAGTAACTCTAAGTCCTTTATCAGGGTGATATGTCCAAGATGCTTTAACTTTATCATTCTCATCTGTTAATGTCCCATCAAGAGCTCTTGTTTTCCCCATTTTACTGTATAATGCTTCAGTAAAACCCAATTCTAGATTAGCCTTTTCAATATATTCTATAGCAGAAGATGAATAATAATCATCTATATCATATGGATTAGTATCTATCTCTAAATAACTTCCATCACTTGCAACTTCACAATAAGTACTAGTACATCCCACACTATCATATACACTTTGCATATCTATTTTAGAAATAACTGGAATTCCATCAGAAGAACAAGAAACTACAATAATTATTATAACTAAAATTATTACACCAATAATTAATATATTTCTTACCTTTTTAGATTTTACATTCTACAAAATCACTTTAGAATCTAGTGCACTTATCTTACTTCCACAATTAGGACATACTTTATCAGACAATAAATATTCTGTATTACACTCCTTACAAATAACTTTTCTTTGAATCGCGGTACCACAGTGAATACACTTATCTGTTTTATCACTCACTTCTTTACCACATTTTTCACACTTAATTAAACTCATAATACACCTCTACACGTTTATAATACCCCCCCCGAGTATT
>CAOJDZ010000095.1 GCA_948433815.1 uncultured Clostridia bacterium | reverse complement strand
GGTTTTGATGCTTTATGGCTTCCAGGAATGGATCATGCTGGCATAGCGACTCAAGCGAAAGTAGATGCTAAACTTAAAAGTATGGGATATAATCCGCGTGAAATGGATAGAGAAGAGTGGCTTAAATATGCTTGGGACTGGAAACAAGAGTATTCAGAAAATATAAGAAGTCAGTGGGCAAAGTTAGGACTTAGTCTAGATTATACAAAAGAGAGATTTACTTTAGATGAAGGATTATCTAATGCGGTTAAACATGTTTTTATTTCTTTATATAATGAAGGTTTAATATATAGGGGAGAGAGAATTATTAACTGGGACCCTGAAGCTATGACAGCTCTTTCAAATGAAGAAGTTATTTATAAAGATGTTCCTGGTGCTTTTTATCATATTAAATATTTTATTGAAGGAAGTGACGAATTTTTAGAAGTTGCGACTACTAGACCAGAAACTTTATTTGGAGATACAGCAGTAGCAGTTAATCCTGATGATGAAAGATATAAAGATTTAATAGGTAAAAATGTAATTCTACCTATAGTTAATAAATTAATTCCTATAGTGGGAGATGAGCATGCTGACCCAGAATTTGGGACTGGTATTGTTAAGATTACTCCAGCACATGACCCTAATGATTTTGAAGTAGGTAATAGACATAATTTAGAGAGAATAGTTGTTATTAATCCAAATGGTACTATGAATGAAAATGCTCTAAAATATAACGGAATGGATAGATTTGAATGTAGAAAAGCTTTAGTTAAGGATTTAGAAGAAGCTAACTTATTAATAAGTATTGAGGAAATAACTCACTCTGTAGGGCACTCAGAGAGAACTGACGCGATGATTGAACCTTATCTTTCAAAGCAATGGTTTGTTAAAATGAGGCCTCTTGCTGATGCTGTTTTAAAAAATCAAAAAAATAAAGATACAAAAGTTAATTTTGTTCCTGAAAGATTTGAAAAGATAATGAATCACTGGATGGAGATTACATATGACTGGTGTATTTCTCGTCAATTATGGTGGGGACATAGAATTCCAGCATGGTATAAGGGTGAAGAAGTTTATGTAGGTGAAGAAGCACCTAAAGAAGAAGGTTGGGTACAAGACGAAGACGTGTTAGATACTTGGTTTAGTAGTGCGCTTTGGCCATTTAGTACTTTAGGTTGGCCAGAAGAAACAGACTTATTAAAAAGATATTATCCTAATAATGTTTTAGTAACTGGTTATGATATTATTCCTTTTTGGGTAAATCGTATGACTTTTCAAGGACTTCATTTTACAGGTACTAGACCTTTTAAAGATACTTTAATTCATGGACTTATTCGTGATAAAGAAGGAAGAAAGATGAGTAAAAGTCTAGGGAACGGAGTAGACCCTATGGATGTTATAGATGTCTATGGGTGTGATGCTTTAAGATTTTTCTTATCTACAAGTAGTGCGCTTGGTCAAGATTTAAGATATGATGAAGAAAAGGTTAAATCTACATGGAACTTTATTAATAAATTATGGAATGCTAGTAGATTCTGTTTAATGAATATTGAGAATTTAAAAGAGTATGATTTTGGTTCTTTAGAAGATAAAGATAAATGGATACTTAGTAAATTAAATAAAGTTATTAGTTCTGTAACTAAGTCTATGGAGAAATATGAATTTAATAATGTGGGTACTATTCTTTATGATTTTATATGGGATGACTTTTGTGATTCTTATATAGAGATGAGTAAATTTAGTTTGGATAGTATTTCTACTAAGAGTACATTATGTTATGTAATTAGTAATATTTTAAGATTAATAAATCCTTTTATGCCTTATGTAACTGATGAAATTTATGATATGTTACCTATAAGAGAAAGTGAAAATATTATGATAAGTGAATATCCAGTTGTAAATGATGACTTTAATTTTTCAGATGAAGAAGATAAAGTTAGTGATATAATTGGATTTATAAAGGCATTTAGAAATTTTAAACAAGAAAATAATATTTTTAAAGATTATAAAGTAATTTTAGAAAGTGGTGAAGACTTTAGTATTATTACTAAGATATTAAAGTTAGAAGATTATATTGTAAATGATCAAGAAGATAAACCTAGATTTAATGTTCAATTTGGAAGATATAAAGTAACAGTATTTTATTTAAAAGAAGAAACGGAAGAAGATATAAAGTTAAAAGAAAAACAGATTGAAAGTTTAAAATCAAGTATAGCTAAACGTGAAGGGCTTTTAAATAATCAAGGTTTTGTTAGTAAAGCACCGGAGAATTTAGTAAATGAAGAAAAGAAAAAATTAGAAGAAGAGAAAGAATTATTAAAAAGTTTAATTGATTAAAAGATTTTTATTAAGTCTTTTTTTCATTTTATGGAAGTATTAAGACGTGAATTATTACATATTTATAGTAAATTTCTAGTAAGATAAAGTGAGGACTTTATTTGACATAGGGTACCAAAAGTGATACAATGATTTTACAAGGGAGGGTTTGTTTTATGAAAATGACAAATAAAAAATTATTATCATCTCTTTTAGCATTTGTAACTGTATTTTCTTTAGGACATGTAAAAGCACAAGCTGCTAGTAATGAAGTAATTACTGAAGCACAAGCAGAAAATTATCTTAATGAAAATGTGTTAGAAAAAGAATATGATATGAATGGTTTATATAATGTAATGGTTGGGACTAAACCAGTGTATGTTTATTTAGGTAATGAAGTTAGAAATGAGTATTTACCTAAAATGGAAGCATTAGTATTAGGAGATTTAAGTTATGATAAGAATTATCTATATAGTAAAACTGTAGATAATCCTAATTATATACCTGGTGTTTCATCATTTTATGAAAAAACTGTAACTGTATATGCTTTAAGTGATAAGTCTAGAGTAGAAGGATGGACTAGAATTAATAGAGATATGCTTGGAGCAAATGATAAGGTTGCTACTAGTATTGAACTAGGAGAATTTATATTAACTGGAACTGATTTATCAAGTTATCGTTATAATATGTTAGGATTTGCTAATGCTGATATTAATAAAGATGGAGTTAGTAATGAACTTATGTATTTAGGTAACAATAAAGTTAATCAATTAATGACTAAAGAAGAAGCTATTATATTTGGTGTTTATAATTACGAAAACTATTATATTCAAAGTAAGAGTGTACCAAATCCAGATTATAATTATGGTGTTAATCCTAGAACTATTAAGGTTTATGCTTTAAGTGAAAAATCTTATGTATCTGGATGGACTAAAGTTAATAAGACTTCTTTACCAAATGATGCTTTAGTTGCTAGTAATATAGAGTATATGGATGCTTTAGTTCATGTAAGAGCTAATGAAGCAAGAGAAGTTATAAATAATACTCCAGTATTACCAGTTGATCCAATAGTACCTGATCTAGGTTATACTTATAATCAATTAGGAAAAGATGCTGCTATAGAATATGCATATAATAATCCACAACTTTATTCTCAATTTTGTATAAGATTTAAAGTAATATATAATCCTATAATACAAGCAGATGAAATGCTTTTCACATTAGATACAACAAATACAACAGATTATGTTGATAATAATGGATGGTCTATTATAGGTAATGATTATATACCAAGTAGTGCGTCATTATTCTTAACTATGGGTGATGCTCAAAATTATGAATTTATGGTAAAAAATAATATAACAAGAACATTACAACCTTAGAAAAGTAAAGTTTACTTTTCTTTTTTTTTCGACTATAATCTTTATAGGAGTTTAGTTATGAAAATAAGAAATATGAAAATTAAGGAATTAATAGATAAATCAAAAAAAGTAGGACAGATTATTAATAAATCTTGTTTTTCTGTGTTTTTAGATGTACTTAGATGTTCTAAAAGTTATGGTACAAATTATCAAGAGTATTTTGATTTAGAGTTTTATTTATTAAATAATGAGGAGAGAAGTACATATTTAACTTCTAAATATAATGAAGAGAT
>CAOJDZ010000094.1 GCA_948433815.1 uncultured Clostridia bacterium | reverse complement strand
AAAACGCTAATATAATATTTAATAGTGATGACTTATTTGATATGAATAGTGTAAATGGAATAATAAAAGTTCCATCATTTAAAAAATACTATGAAAGAGAAAGTTACGGGAAATTATTAATAACAACTGAAATATTTCCTAAAACAAATGGAGAAGTTGTCTCTTATATAGCACCTAATCCAATAGGATATTATTTAAAATATAGTGACCAAAATCCTATAGGGTATAAAGATAAAACTGAAAGTAATAAAAGAGAAAAAGAATTGCTAGAAGGAGCAATTGACTACATAAAAAGCCAAGTTGAAAGTGAATATATAGGAAGTGAACTAGATATAGATGGAAACGGAGATATAGACTCTATAACATTTATAGTAGAAGCGAGTCATACAACATTAGGACCTGCTTGGGGAGACTTACTTTGGTCACATGAATCATCAAATACAGGAATTTCAAAAAATATATTAGGTAAAAATATAAACGCTTACACAATTATTTATGCTAGAGATTATACAGATGTCGCAGGAACATTTTCACTTAATCGCGGAGATTATGGTACTATGATTCATGAATATGGTCACGTTCTAGGATACCGAGATTTATATAGATACGGTAGTTCTGCTGCTTCAGTAGGTTTCTTTGATGTAATGGGAAATGTAATAGGTTCTAATCCGCAAAGTTTTTTAACTTATTTTATAAGTGAATTTAGCCCTAACATGAATTGGCATAATAAAGTTCCAGTAATAACTAAGTCTACTGAAAACATAACTCTTTACAAACCTGAATTTAAAGATCCAAACGAACAAAGAGCAATCAAAATAGATTTAGGTGGAAACAATAAAGAATTTTTCATGATAGAATACTATGACAGATTAAACACATATAATAGTCACCGAGCAGACTCAAGCGGAATAATTATCTATAGAGTAAATGAAAATAACAAATATAACGGTAACGGAGACGGAAGTAATCAAGGGAAAAATGAACATATTTATATATTTAGACCAGGAGAAACTGGGTTAGGAGATTCTGCAGGCAAACTCACAGAAGCTACATTAAATATGACTAGAAAAACATATGGAGTTGAATTAGATTTAAATAACACAAACTTCGATAGTAAATCTATATACTTTTCTGATGGCACTAACTCAGGTATAACTATAGAAGTAACAAGTGAAACTAACAATTCTATAACATTTAATGTTAAATTTCCAGAATTTGATGGAGATGGTTCCGCTAATAATCCATATCTAATAAAAGATACCACATCATTCTTATATCATATGAGTACTAATACTAAAAATAAATACTATAAATTAACAAGCGATTTAGACTTCACAAATATAACATATCCAGTTATCAACTTTGAAGGAAATTTAGATGGTAACAATAAAACAATAAGAAATATAACTACTAATAGTTCAGGATTATTTGATTTTATTGGTAACTATGAAAAACAAACTAAAATTGAAAACTTAACCGTAGAGAATATAAGAGTTTATTCAAATAAAGGAGACTATCTTGGAGCTTTATCATCAATCGCACAAAATGTAATTATTAATAATGTGCATTTAAAAAATGGTTCAGTTACAAATGATGGACAAATGAAACATAACTCAATATCTACTGGTGGATTTATAGGAAATGTTTATAGTGATGTGACTATCACAAACTCTTCCACTACACTAAATGTAACCGCAGAAAAGAATGTAGGTGGATTTATAGGACTAAACCAAAATGCAACTATTAAAAATTCTTTTGCGGCTAATATAGTTAACGGTAATTCAAACCTAGGCGGATTTATAGGTCTTCAATTAATAAGCGACAATGTTTACAAAACACCAGAAAACGTATACTATAACAATAATAATAATCAAAGCCTTAATGGATCAGGTGGTTATTCTTTCTTCCATAATCTAACAGCTTTAGATGCTAACTCTTTATCAAAAGGCATAACAAGTATATCTGTACCTACTATACTTGAAATATTCGTTAACTCACAAAATAAGATTGAAATTACAACTAATCCAACAACTAATCTTACTTATAACGTTATAGTAGAAAAAGATAATATTGTAAAATATGAGAATGATAAATTAATTGGACTACAAACTGGAACATCTAAAGTATACATAAATATAATTATAGGTAATAAACCTATGGAATTTATTACTGAAGTTACTGTAAAAGAACTAAATGGTACTATGACAGAAAATGAATTAATAAACTATTTAGGACTTACAAAAAGAGAAAACTATTTAATAGGATTCACATTAGGAGATAATATAATTAATATACAAAATACAATATCAAGCATTAATGGAGTTACATTTAAAAGTTTCAAAGATGCTCAAAATAATGAAATAAATAATGCCTTAATAGGAACAGGAATGAAATTCACAATAGAACTAGATGGAACAGAATACACTTATACAGTTGTAATTAAAGGAGACGTTAATGGAGATGGTCTTATATATGCTACAGATTATGTTAAAGTTAAAAATCATATAATGGGAAAAACTAACCTTACAGATGCTCATCTTCTAGCTGCAGATATAAACAATGATGGAAAAGTATATGCTACAGACTATGTTCAAATAAAAAATCACATAATGGGAAAAAATCCAATAAAACAAAACTAGTTTATTAAATTGTGGTATAATAATAAAAGAAAAAGGAGTTTATTATTTATGAAAAAAAAGTTAATAGTAGTAGGTCTAGCAACTTGCTTTTTAGGAATAGGAACTATATATGCTTGTTTTTATACACAAAAAGGGCATAACTGCAATTATCCTAATTGTACACAAAATGGTTACCATGAACATTATAATGAAAATGGAAATTATCACTGTCCTGTATCTGGCTGTGAAATAACAAGTTATCATACTCATGGAAATAATGCATACAATGGCAATAATTATAATAACAATAATAACACAACTTATAGTACAGATAATAATATAACTAATAATACTAATACTACAACATATGGTCATCATGGAAATGGGCACCACAGAAATTCATATCATCATAACTAAAATGAATCTTAGATTCATTTTTTCTAATTAAAGGAGACTAATATGAAAACAGATTTAACTTTAATCCCAGGTGTAGGAAAAAAGACCAAACAAGCATTACAAAATATTGGAATAAATTATATAGAAGATTTAAAAGGTCAAAATCCAGAAGAATTATACTTGAAAGACTCATTAAAAAAGGTTTTGTTGAAGACAAATGCCAGTTATACTTATTTAGAATGGCTGTTTATTATGCTGAGAATAAAGAATTAAATGAAGAAAAACTAAAATGGTGGTACTGGAAAGATAAAGAATATCCCGAAAATAAAAAATAGTCTTATATTAAACATACAAAAAAACTAAAAAGTCTTTATGATTTTTTAGTTTCTTTGACTAATTAGAACTATTCAGTCCAAGTGATATAGTTTTTTAACCATTTCTCAATTTTAATGGTGTTAATGTAGTAAACTCCAAAGAAATCGAAATCTTTGTTTGTAATATTTACATGAATATAACTATAATCTTCACCTGATGTAAAAAATATATCTACTACTGAAATTAAACTGTCATCTGCATTATAGAAATTTAAATGTAAAGTAGTACCGACCCAATTACTCTCTTTGCTAATTTTTTCTTTACTATTTTTAATAATTTGAAGCATATTATCAATTTCATTAATATCGTCTATAGTTATCTCTTCGTGATTAGAATCATTTACTAAAATAATATATGAAGTATTATCAAATATTTGTGATATTGTTGAATCCATAGTATTTCCTATATCATCTTCGATATTATAATGATAATTGTTTGATTTACATCCACTTATAGTAAAAATATACATAATTAAGAATATAGTAATAATAAGTTTTTTCATTTTTATCTCCATTCATATTATAATAATTATATCATATTAATTGATATAATTATTTTTCATTTTTGATTGTTTTACCTTAATAAAAAACAAATAA
>CAOJDZ010000093.1 GCA_948433815.1 uncultured Clostridia bacterium | reverse complement strand
TCCATTTACTCTATTATTAACTAAACTATAAAGATTTATATCATCTGGATTAATTTCATCTATAGGAGAGATTAATCCACCAAGCACATGATAAACACCTTTAAATTGCCCAGTTTTTTCAAACATGAAAACGCTCTTTGAATCTTCCACTACACAAATAGTAGATTTATCTCTAGTTTCATCATCACATATAGAACATCTCTCATGATTAGTCAAATGACCACAGATTTCACATTTCCTAATATTATTTTTAAAATCAAGTAAATTTTTAGAAAATGTTTCAACTTTATCATAGTCAAGCTGATCTATTGCATAAACAAACCTTTCCGCTGATTTATCTCCTATCCCTGGCATTTGTTTAAAACTATCCATTAAATTATGAAATTCGTCAGGATAAATCATTTACTAAAATAGACCCCCAAGTCCACCAGTATATTTTCCTAGTTTTTCTTCTTTCATTGTTACAAGTTTTGCTAACGCATCATTCATAGCTACCATAGTCATATCAGATAACATTTCCTTATCAGATAATATACTATCATCTAAAATTTCAACTTTAGTAACAACTGGTTTACCAGTAATAGTAACTTTAACTGCTCCACTTACACCTTCAAAAGTTGAATTTTCTATTTCCTCATTTGCTTTTTCCAAATCTCTTTGAACTCTTTGCGCTTGAGCCATTAAATTTTGCATATTCATTTTTTATTCCTCCTATTTAACACTTATTGTGTCCTCTCCAAAAATATCCAACGCTGAGTTTTCTAATTCACCTAAATTATCACTCATTTCTAATTGTACATCATTTTCATCAATAAATACATATGAAATATTATTTTTTTTATTTAAAATAAAATTTTCTCTAATTTCCAACCATTTACTTTCGCTGACAGCCACTACTTTATAGCTATGTCCATATATTTCATTTAAAAATAACTCTATTTGCTTATAATTAGCGTCAAACACTGTAACATATGATTCATCAGCAAAAGCAAATAATAAATATTGGTCAGATGCTACAACAACTTTTCCTTCAAGAAGAACCGCTGCTATAGTATTATAAGTTTTATTAGATATAAAATCATTTACTCGATCATAATCATTTAATATTTTTTTTAAAATATCTTTATTAGCGCCAAACAAAACATTATTAATTCTAATTGACTTCAAATCCTCAATAGAATTAGAATTAAGCAAATTTTCGTTTGTTTCTTTTTTATCTTCTTTTTCTACAATATCAGTCGAAGTTTCTTCTAAAACTATTTGATCTTCAAAAGTTTGCTTTTTTTCTATTTCATTGTTTATTTCTTCTTTTTTACTTTTTATCTCAGGTTCTATTTGTGAATAACTACCATCTAACTGTTCATCTGTGTTAATAACTTTTATTAAATGCATCAAATATATTTCAAAAACCATTCTTTGATTAGAAGAATTTTTTATTTCTGTTAATAACTCATTCAATATTTTAGAAACTCTAACTAAAATATTTGAAGAAAAAGAATATTTATTTAACTTTACAGAATATTCTTCATCAAAATAATTTTCTACTTCTCTATTAATAGAATAATCTCTTAAAAGAATCAACATATTACTAATAATATCACTATAACTTTTACCATCATTTGAAATATCATTAGTCAAATTAATTAAAGAAACATAATTAGATTCAAAAATATAATCAAATATTTCAAAAATTAAATTCATTGATACTTTACCACATAGTTTATCAATATCAGATATTGTAATATCTTCTGCAGAAAGTGATAAAGCCTGATCCAATAGATTAATAGCATCTCTTAAACCACCATCAGAACACTTTGAAATATGTTCTACAACATCTTTTGATAAAGTTATATTTTCCTCATTAAGAATAAAATTCAACCGATTTGTCAAACTCTCCATACTTATCTTATTAAAATCAAATCTCTGACATCTAGATAAAATAGTTACTGGAATTTTATTAGGATCCGTAGTAGCGAGAATAAAAATAACGTGAGAAGGAGGTTCCTCTAAAGTTTTCAAAAGAGCATTAAATGCACCCGTAGATAACATATGAACTTCATCAATAATATAAATCTTATAATTACAAAATGTTGGTAATAATTTTACATTATCTCTAATAGTTCTTATTTCCTCTACGCCATTATTACTAGCAGCATCAATTTCTATAATATCTGAATCGTTATCCTTCAAAAAATTACAAGAAGAACATTCACCACATACATCATCAATAAAATTTTGACAATTTACAGCCTGTGCAAAAATCTTAGCAACGCTAGTCTTTCCTGTACCTCTAGGGCCAGCAAATAAATAAGCATGAGATACATGTCCATTTTTTAAAGAATTCTTTAAAACTTCAACAACAACATCCTGACCAACTACATTAGCAAAATTATTTGGTCTATATTTTCTATATAAAGCAGTATATGACATATTATCTCCCTTCAAGTAAGATTATAACATCATATTGTTAATAAACATAATAATACTATCTTAAATTCTTAAAAAAATTTGTTAATAAATGTTTAAATTTTATTGAAGCATTATTATCTATTTTTACAAAATTACTTTTAAAGTTAATAACCTTATCATTTTCCATAAAATAGTACACATTTTTAATTCGTGATTCTTTAATTATTTCTTTACACATATGACATGGTTCTAAAGACACATATACATCACATTCTGATAATCTCCAATCTCCAATCTTTTTAGTTGCTTTAATTATTGCTTTAACTTCAGCATGATCTAAAGGATTAGTAGTCTTTTTTCTATTATTAAAAGCTTTTGAAATAATCTTACTTTTATAAACTACAATAGCTGCTACAGGAACTTCATTTCTTTTATATGCTTTTAATGCTAATTTATATAATTCTTCTTCATATTTTTTTTGCATTTTTCACCTCAAAAAAAGCACACACATATAATTAGTGTTAAGGCTGCTATTTTTCAATCCTGACCTGATTCCACGTTATATGTTGTGCAAATAAATTATATCACATGATATTCTTAAATCAAGAGTTAATAAATGTTCCACGTGAAACATATCATAATAGCGATAATTTTTTTAAAACATTAAACATAGTTTTCTATAAATTTAATTAAGACAACATTTAAACTATTTAAATATTTATTTTGATGTTTCACGTGAAACATCAAAATAAATTACACTAAAAGCATCCTTTTAATTTAATAATTATTAATGTATCAGTTATTAATCTTCATAAATCGTTTTTATTAAAATTAATATAGCATGATAAATCAATGTTTCACGTGAAACATTACTTAACTTACAATTTCAAAAAGTTAAGTTTAAAGCAAAGAAATAAAACGAAATGTTTCACGTGAAACATTTCGTTTTATATTAGTTTTCATTTATTTCTTCTGACATTTCATCAGTTTCTATTTCATCTTCCTCTTCACTCTTGTTTATAACTGATATTGAAGCCACTTTAGTATCATCTTTTAAATTAATTAATCTAACTCCTTGTGTAACTCTTCCCATTTTTGATATTGCATTAATATCAAGTCTAATAATAATTCCTGTATTTGTAATTATCATCAAATCTTTATCAGATTCAACTGACTTAAATCCTACTATAATTCCATTTTTATCAGTTATATTTAATGTTTTAACTCCTTTGCTTCCTCTTTTAGTTTCTCGATATTCTAAAACTGGAGTTTTCTTTCCATATCCTTTTTCCGTAACAACTAGAACATCCATACTATCGTTAGTAACTTCAGTTCCTACACATATATCTTGAGTTAAATTAATTCCTTTAACACCTGCAGCTGTTCTTCCCATTACTCTTACTTCATCTTCTTTAAATCTTACCATTCTTCCCTCAGAAGAACACATAAGCACAAAATCATTTCCTGTAGATCTTTTAACAGAATTAAGTTCATCGTCTTCACGTAATGTAATAGCAACTTTACCACTTTGGCGAATATTTTCAAATTCTGAAATCATAGTTCTCTTAATAACGCCTAATTTAGTTCCAAAAACTAGATATTTAAATTCATTTTCGCGTTCTATCTTAACAACTGCACTTATAGTTTCA
>CAOJDZ010000092.1 GCA_948433815.1 uncultured Clostridia bacterium | reverse complement strand
ATTAGTTAATGCTTGTTCTATTGCTAGTATGCTTATAACTACTAATAGTTTAGTTATAAATGAAAAAATTAATAATTTAAATAAGATAGATGAATATGATAATATTTAGTTATTATAATTTAGTAGCCTAATTCCTTAATTTACATATTATATTTTAGGTGATTTAAATGGATTTTGATTATCAATTTGGAAATGAAGGTTTTAATTATTTTGGAGATATTGGAATTAAAACAACTAAGTATAAAATACTTGCTCCTGAATAATCTCAAGATTTTCAACCAGGTATGGAATACTTGATGACACCAAGTCCTATCTTTGATAATCCCGAATATAAGGGAAGCGAAAAACTTAAAAATAAAGTTGCTATTATAACTGGTGGAGATAGTGGATTAGGTCGTGCGGCTTCAATAATATTTGTTAAAGAAGGTGCGAAAGTAGTTATTCCTTATTTTAATGAACATAAAGATGCCTATGATACTAAAGAATATATAGAGAAACTTGGAGGAGAATGTTTATTAATTTCTGGGGATATTACTTCTAGAGATTTCTGTAAAGATGTAGTAAAAAAAACTTTAGAAACTTATGGTCATATAGATATATTAGTTAATAATGCTGGAGTTCAATACCAACAAGATTCTTTACTTGATATAAGCGATGAACAATTTGATAAAACTATGAAAGTGAATATTTATGGAATGTTTTATTTAACTAAAGAAGTTTTACCTTTTTTAAAAAGTGGTGCATCTATTATTAATCTGTCATCAGTTACTACTTTTTACGGAGAACCTCAATTGATAGATTATGTTACAACTAAGGGGGCTGTTGTAGGCTTTACTAGAGCACTTGCTAGAAATCTGGCTTTAAAAAATATAAGAGTAAATGCTATAGCGCCTGGATTTTTTTGGACACCTCTTCAACCAGCTTGTTGGAAAAAAGAAAAAATACCATCTTTAGGTAGTAATTCGGCAATGGCTAGAGGGGCAATGCCTTATGAATTAGCACCTACATTTGTATATTTAGCAAGTGATGATTCAACTTTTGTAACTGGGCAAGTAATTCATAATAATGGTGGAGAAGTTATGGGATAAGTTAACTCTTATTCTTTTTTTATGAAAAATGGTGTATAATTAAATTAGGAGGGTATTATGGTTAAGCGTAGTAGTAAAAGAGTCGTTTTTAATGAAAATGTGATGAGTATAATAAATGCTATTTCTATTTTGGTTACTTATATAGTAATTGGATTAATTTTATACTTTAAAAGTAATTTCTTTGGAAGTGTAACTAAAGCTATAGTAATAGGATTTACTGCGGTTGGAATTTTAGGTATTATAACTGAAGGAAGAAAGTTAAATATTAACTATAAATTAAAAGGTCTTGATAATGTTTTAGTTGGTACTATATTAATGGTGATTTTTTATCTTTTAAGAGTATTTGTTAAGACTGATAAATATGGTGAAATTGCAGTTTTTGTATATCAAATAGTGTTATTCTTATTTTTACTTACATCTGTATTTGTATTTTGTAAGGGAATAATGGAAATGATTTATTCTATGGTATTAAAATCGAAAGATAAGGGAGTAGGTGTAATTATATCTAGTACTTTAGTTATGATTGCACAGATCGCAGCACTTTTTATATTAATTTTACAGATATTTAATATAGTTTTTTAAATAATCATATATTTATATATGAGGGGTATTTATGACTAATGATGCATATGATAAATTTATAAATCAAGATTTTAAGAATCTAGCTAGTTGGATATATTCTTTAAATGGTTATGAGTTTACTTTAATCGCAACATTAGTCGCTTTTTTAATTTCTCCTACTCTTTCTATTAATGAACAGAATTCGTTAGGAAACTTCTTTGAACAGATGGGTCAAACTCTTCTTACGATAGCCGCTCAAAATCAAACTATTAAACATAAGTCTAGACAAATTTCCACTATGAATAATAATAGCGTAGAAGATTTACATAAAGAAATACAAAGAATAAAAGAAGAGTTATATCAACTTAGAAAAGATTCTTTAATGAATGATAATATATAAAATGTTAAAGTTGGTTGACATATTTCAAAGTGAAGATGGTAGATTTTATATAGGTGCAACTGTTATAATTGTTTTTAGAGGTGAGAGGAATGAATATAGGAGATAAGATTTTAGAGTTAAGAAAATCTAAAGGATATTCTCAAGAGGATATAGCCAATAAACTTAATGTTTCTAGACAGACAGTATCTAAATGGGAAACTAATCAAAGCATGCCAGATTTTGATAAGATAATACCTTTATGTGATTTATTTGATATTACTACAGATGAACTTCTTAGAAATAAAGTATCTACTGATAAAGTTAAAAAAGATAAAGATATAGACATAGACTCTGAAAATTTAGAAGATGTAAAATTTAAAAATAAGAAAAAGTTTGCTTTTGGTTTGTGTTTATCAATATTTTTATATTTTGTATCTTTAATGTGGAGTGCTTGGGCAGATGCAATAGGTATTGATGATGATTTTATTGGTGTAGGATTTTTAGGAATTGCGGGCGTGGCTACTGTAATAATAGTTTATTCTTCTATTCTTTATAGTAAAAATAAAGAAGAAGAGAAAAAAGAAGAAATAGAGAATAATTCTATAGTTAAAACTATTAATGCTATAATGGGTCTTATTTTCACAGCAATTTATTTGTACATAAGTTTTGTGACAATGGCTTGGGCTATTACGTGGATATTGTGGATTGTTTATGCTATATTTACAAAAATTGTTGAACTTGTGTTTATGTTAAAGGAGGTAAAAGATGAGTAAGAGAAATAGTATAGTTTTAAAAATTGTATTTTTAAGTATTCTTGCTTTTGCACTTATTGGATTCATGTTTTTCTGTTTTTATTTTACATTTAATCATAATAAATTTAAAGGTGATTGGTTTGATTTTAAAGAAGAATCTTATAAATTAGTTAAGTCAGAAACTTATAGTGTAGAAGAGATAAAGTCAATTTATTTAGATTTTACAAGTGCGGATATTGATGTTAGGTATAGTGATAATGATACTGTTAAAATAGACTTATATGATAAAGATGAATCTGATTTTAATGTGAGTGTAAATAATGGAATTTTAGAAGTAAAACATAATAGAAGTTTTGATTTTTGTATAGGTTTTTGTTTTACATCTAGGCGCGCTATATTGTATTTACCACAAAGTTTTAGTGGTGAGATAAAGATTGAAACAGATAGTGGAGATGTAAGAATACCTGATTTGCGTAGTTCAGATATGATTATTAATACGGTAAGTGGTGACGTTTCTGTATCTGGGGCTAAAAACATAAGTGTTAAAACTACTAGTGGAGAAGTAGATATTAACAATGTAACTGATTTAAAAGTTAGTACTAAAAGTGGTGATATAGAAATAATGGATGTTAGTAATGTTTCAGGTGATACTATAAGTGGAAGTTTGGAAATTTTTAGATTAAGAGATTCTATTGATTTTAAAACAACTAGTGGTGACATAGATTTAAGTGATGTTATTTTAAATAGGAATTCTAAATTATCAACAGTAAGTGGAGATGTAGAAATAGAAAGAATTAATTTAGTTAATGTTATTACTTCAACAATAAGTGGAGAAACTGAAGTTTATACAATGGATAGAACAAGTAATATAGAATTAAATATTAAGACTACAAGTGGAGATATTGAAGTAAAATAATAAGACTTGCCAATGTGCAAGTTTTTTCATCAAAATATCACAATTAAAATTAAAAAATAAGTTTAAATTATAATTTAAAATGCTATAATATAATTAGTAATAATATTTAGGAGGGATAATGAAAAAGTTTTTATTAATTATTTTTAGTTTATGTTTAGTAATGTTTCCAAATTATTTTGATGCGATGGAAATAAAGAGTTTAAATTTAGAAGAGGCTCTTAAAAGTGAAGGAATTGAACCTTTATTTGATGAATATAAAGAGGATGATAGTCAAGCAATAGTATATTTATTTAGAGGCTTAGGTGAAACTAAATCAGTGGATTTTCTAAATTATTTAAATAGTATATATAATGAATATGGTAGTTT
>CAOJDZ010000091.1 GCA_948433815.1 uncultured Clostridia bacterium | reverse complement strand
TCATCTTTTCTTCGATTCGTAAAATTTTGTGTCTATATATCTATTCTAACACCATAAAATACTATTCATTGTATAGATTGTATCTGTTACTTTTTCCAGTTCTTCTCGTCTATCTTCTCCAACTTTCTTCAAAAATTCTTCTTTTGTTCTTTCCAGTTCTTTCCTTAGGTTGTCGTATTCTTGACTTGTCTTACGTTCTCTTGTTGTTTGATATAATCTGCTTAGTATGTCTTTCTCCACTTTTTCCACCTCCTCATTAACGCTTGGACGTTCTGTAACGGTTTTTATTTTCTTCGGCTACAACGGTATAGCTTGGAAAATTAAAAGCGTTCCTGTACGTTCTCTGCGTTTATTCACTCTGCAAAATTCTTTTTACTTCTGTTTCTTTGCTCTTTTCTAGTTCCAGTAGTTTACTTTCTGTTAGTTTACCTGTAAATGCTATTAGATTATCTACGTTCTTTCGCTTAACTGCTGTTTCTTCTAGTATTATTCTTTTATATGCTCCTGAAGTTACTGCTAGTCTTTCATTCTGCTTATGATAGTATCTGCTTATTGTTAGTATTATTTGCCTTTTACTGTTGTATCTTATTGTAAATTCTGTGTAGTTCTCGTTGTCAATGTCTATCTGCTTTGTTAGTGCTTTTTCTTGGTGAAATATGTATAGTTCTCTATTCAGTCGCCAGTCATTACTGCATTTACTATGTATGGCTTGTATTTCTTCGCTAGTTAGCGTTGCCACTTTCTTACCCTCCTTTCACTCTGTATTGCTGTTGTATCAGTTCTTTTCTGCCTACCTATACATATATTATACTACAAACGCATGTTCTTGTATATGATTATTAGTAAAATTGTAGAAATATTTAGATATTGCTAGGGTTGTTCTTCGTAGTCCTGCTATTCTTGCTCGGTAATCTCGCAAGAATTATGCCCACTTCGTGTGCATACCGCAGGTTTTGTTTTTGTTTTCGTGGGTGGAGTCGCTTATGGGCTTGTCGCCCAACGCTCCTCTTTCTCTGGGGTTGTATTTATTGTATTATGGGAAACTTGGGTATTTCTTTTTGGAAAAACTTTTTGTTTATTGCTTGGAAGTATTGATATAATGGGAAAAATGGGTAATTCTTTTTGTATATTAATTTTGAAAAATTATTATATTTATTATTTTACTTGTAATTATTGTTTTTTATTTGAAAAAATTTTCTAAAACTTTTTACCCAAATTACCCAAACTTGAAATAATTATCTATTTTTAGTCTAATTTTAATTTCCTTTATTTTTTCTTCTATAACTCTTCATTACTATTTTATGGGGTTATTTTTTGCTTTTTATTGACCTAAGTTGCCGTTCTTACTTTAATGTAATAAACAAAATGATTAACTTCATGAATTTTAAGTCGTCAACACTGGTCGGAAATCATAAAAATTTTAAAAATTTAAAAACACAATAATCTTTGAAATTATTGTGTCTGTTTGGTTGCGGGGGATAGACTCGAACTATCGACCTTTGGGTTATGAGCCCAACGAGCTGCCAACTGCTCCACCCCGCGATATTCAATTAATTTTTTAACTTAATTTATTAAAAATATGTCATTAAGTCGTCAATTGGTCGTCAAAATTATAAAATAATGATTTTCTTAATAAATTTAAGTTCTGTAATGCTTTAACATGAGGTATTCCAGAAAAGTGATTATTTCTGCTCTGTGGGTTATGAGCCCAACGAGCTGCCAACTGCTCCACCCCGCGATATTTAATTAATTTTGAGAACTTTCGACTAATTTTTGTGCTTGTAGTCCCCGAATAGTCCCCATTGATTTGATAATGTTAAATCTTTAAAAACTTATCAAATCCCGAAATGTGTGCTATAACTGTATTACAAGTTTTCATCTTCTTTAATAACTGATGTCTTGCCTATGGGTTATGAGCCCAACGAGCTACCAACTGCTCCACTCCGCGATGTTTAATTAAATATTGTGCTTTTTTTGTCCCTTTAATGTCCCTTTATAATTTGATTTTTAATAAATTTTATTAAGTTTTAATAAGCTTAAAAGTTTTATTAAAGGTTAGAGCAAAATATATAATTTTCAATGTTTTTTGGTGTTATCAACGGTTTTGAGCTTTAGCTAATCTTCAGTGCTACTCTGTTTATGAGCCCGACGAGCTGCCAACTGCTCCACCCCGCGATATATTGACTATAATATTATACAACACTGTCAATAACATTGTCAACAATTTCATTAAAAAAATATTTATCATAGCCAAAAAATTAACAATTATCAATTATAATATATGAAAAAGTTACCTAAAATATACCAGAAATTCATTTTATTTCTCTTTTTGTGTTTCTGAAGTATTTATAACCCTTGCTTTTTACATCCTTTTCTATTTGCTTAGTTCCTTGTATCTCTTTATTTTCATTGTAGAAGTCTTCTCAAATTCACCTTCTTTTATTTCTAAAGACTTTATTGCTTTATAAGATGTTAACTTCTTATTTTCTTCTTTGATTTTCTTCCATATAATATCATATATTTCTTTCTCAGATAATTCTCCATGAATTTCATTAATCTTCTCATAATCTGGTATAACTCTTGCTGTTATAATTAATTCTTTTTCTTCCTTTTTGCTATTACTATCTGGTTTTTTTCCATAAATCATAGATTCTTTAATTTCATCTACTTTATCAAGCATCATTTCAATTTCTTCTGGATAAATGTTTTTTCCGTTTTGTGTTACTATTACGTTTTTGCTTCTTCCTGTGATAAAAATATATCCATCTTTATCAATGTAACCAATATCGCCAGAATTGAAGTAGCCTTCACTATCAACTGCTTTTTTTGTTTCTTCTTCATCTTCGTAATAACCTATCATTAATGTTGGCGATTTAATTAAAATTTCTCCTTCTCCATTTTCATTTGGGTCTTTTACTTTTATATCTGCTTGAACAACTGCCTTTCCAGCTGAACCTACACAAGGCTTATACTCTGGTGTTAATGCTGATATTGGTGCAGTTTCTGTTAGACCATACCCTTGTAAAAATGAAATTCCAATGTCTTCTAGCCACTCTCCAACATGTTTGTCAATTGGTGCAGCTGCTGATACTATAATTCTTAGTTTTCCTCCTAAGTTGTCATATATTTCTTTAAATACTTTTTTCTTAACATCAATTCCCGTTGCTTTTAAAGCATTTGTAAGTGTTATCATAGAGCTTACTATCTTGTCTTTTTTACTTTTTACTATTTTTTCATTAATCTTTTTATACAAACTTTCTACTAAAAGTGGAACTGTTAAAATTGCTGTTGGATGTGCTTCTTGTAAGTTTGGCACAATATATCTTAATCCTTCGCAGATTGCAACTGACGCACCAACTGCTATTGGTAATAAAAATCCTATTGTTGATTCATAACAATGATGTAATGGTAATACAGAAAATAGCATATCATTTGGATATAATTTTACATATGCTGATACAGCATTGATGTTTTCTGCTAAATTTCTATTGTTCAACATTACTCCTTTTGCATTTGATGTTGTTCCTGATGTAAAGAATAGTATTTTAAATTCTTCTGGGTCTATCTCTATTCTTTCAAAACTTTTGTCTCCAGTTTTTATTATGTTTTTTCCAAGGTTAATTAGTGTATTTAATCCTACATCTTTTTCTTCTAATGGTTTGTTTGATTTCATTTCAATAAAATATTCTACTTCTGAAATGTTCTCTTTTACTTTTTTTATCATTTCTTCATGTTTTGGTGAATATATAATAGCTGATGCTCTTGACCTTTTGATGATATTTTCTAATTCGTTTTGTGGTAATTCTTTATCTGCTGGAACGGCAATTCCAACTCCACATAACATTGCCATATAAGATACATACCACCCATATTGTGTTTCACCTATTATAATAACTTTTTTATCTTTTAAGTTTAATAAATTAGTTAATGCTGTTCCTAATCCAAATACATCTTCTTTAAATTCTTTGTAAGTTGTAATTTTATAAGGTTCTTTATGGTCTGGCTTTTCTAGTATACAGTCCTCTTCTGGATATTTTTCTACTGAATTTAAAAAAAATTCTTTTACTGTTTTATAATTTGTTATGTCTTCATAAGGTGTTGTTCTTTTTTGTTTTGAATTTTTCTTTTGTATTTTTTCATAATCAATATTTTCTAATTCATTTACAACATCCATTTT
>CAOJDZ010000090.1 GCA_948433815.1 uncultured Clostridia bacterium | reverse complement strand
GACTTTAAAATTTTTTATTTTTGAGTGTTTTTTTTGTACTTAATTTCTCACAGTTGTATTTAATGAACAACATTTTTCTTAGTTCTTGATTATCAATTTTAAATTTTATATCTGTCTTTTTTTGTCTAATTTCTGTCTTTATATTGAAATGAAATAGGTTTTACTTTATAATCTTCATTATGAAACAGATTAAAAATATTTTATTTACAATAGCAATGATGGGAATTGTTTTAGTAGTTTATACAAATGTGGACGAAATTAGTTCTGTTGTTAAAAAGTATCTAGTAAATGGTAATACTCCAATTATTAAAGAAAGCAACAATTATAAAAGAGATTATAAATATATTTCTTTTGATTACAATGAAGATTTTGTTCCATTAAATAGAGACGATATTATTAATATTTATTTTAATGTACTAAATAATGGTTGGACTGAATTTACTTTCTATTGTCCTTACGAGTATACTACTTGTTTATATGATGTTGAAAGCGTAGCGTTTGACAATGAATTACTTAGTAAAATTAATAATTATGTGCATCCATATAATAGTTTTAATAATATGAATACTAAAGTTTCTAGTAGTGGTGAGATTGTTATAGAGATTACTCCTAAATATACAAATGAAAAGATTAATGAAATAAATAATAAAGTTAATTCAGTATTTAACGAGTTACAATTAGATAATTTAAGTACTAAGAAAAAAATAGAACTTATACATAATTATATAATTAATAATTCTAAATACGATAATGATGCGATAGAAAATAAAAGCAACTATGATAGTAGTAGTGCTTATGGGAATTTAATAGAAGGATTTAGTGTATGTTCTGGTTACAGTGATGCGATGGCAATATTTTTGGATGAACTTAAAATTCCTAATTTAAAAGTTAGTAGTGATAATCATATATGGAATCTAGTTTTTCTTAATGGTGAATGGTTACATTTAGACTTAACATGGGATGATACCGATAATGAAAAATATAATAATAATTATTTTTTAATATCAAAAGAAAAGCTCTTTAAACTAGATAGTAAAGAGCATGTATTTGATGAAACTTTCTTTTTAGAGGCTATTTAAGTAGTCCTCTACTTTTTTTATTGTCTCATCAAAGTTTTTATAATTTATTTCAAACCATTTAACATCTTCAAATTGATTATTTATCCAAGTATATTGTCTTTTAGCGTATTTTCTTGTTCTTCTTTTGATACTTTCAACTGCATCTACTAATTCCATATTGCCTTTAAAATATTCTATGAATTCTTTATATCCTATTAGATTTTCTGCTTTTGTAAGTCCTTCATTATAAAGGTTTCTAGCTTCTTCTATAAATCCATCACACATCATTATTTCAACTCTTTTATTTAAGTATTCATAAAGTTCTTCTTTTGGTGCGGTTAGACCTATTAAAGTAAAATCATAAACTCTAGTGTCTTTTCCTTCATTATTTTTTATTATTTCTACTGTTTTATTATAATGATTTAAAAATCTAATTAATCTTTTTCTATTATTTTGGTGAATATCATTGCCTTCATATATGGAATTTACTTTTTCTTTTAGTTCTTCATTAGTTAACTCGTCATAACTATCATATTTACCCTCTTCTTCACGAAATATATTATCATTAAGATGCGCTTTTATATAGAGTCCTGTACCGCCTACAATAACTACGTTTTTATTTTCTTTTATGAGTGAATCTAATATAATTCTAGCATCACTTTGATAATCTTTTACTGTATAGTTATCTTTTAAAGATACAATATCTAACATGTGATGAACTACTCCATCCATTTCTTCTTTTGTTACTTTTGCTGTTCCAATATTTGCTTCTTTAAATAATTGTGTTCCGTCAGCATTTATTATTTCTCCTTTAAGTGTTTTTGCAAGTGCTATACTTAGTTTTGTTTTTCCTACACCAGTAGGACCTAAAATTACTACTATCTTCATTTAATTCACCCTTTTGAAAAGTTTTTCTAATTCATACTTTGTATATTTAATTATTGTTGGTCTTCCATGAGGACAAGTATATGGAAATTCACATTTCATAAGTCTTCTTAACAGTGTTTCTTGTTCTAGAGGTCCAATATTTGTATTTGCTTTTACACTCATCTTACATGAAAGATTAATTGCCAGTTGTTCGTTAAATTTTACTCGGTCAAATTTTTTCTCTAAATTAGTTATTAAATCAAATATTTTATTTATACTTTCTGTTTCTAAACCTTCTTTTAACCAAGTTGGATGAGATGTTACTCTTATTGTATTAATTCCAAACTCTTCAAATTCAATTCCTAAACTATTTATAAATTTTTTATTTTCTAAAATTGTCATGTATTCATTTTTTGTAAATTCTATACTTATGGGAAATAATAGATTTATTGTATTTACATTTTGTTCTTTTAATTCATTCAAGTATTTCTCATAATTTATTCTTTCGTTTGCTGCGTGTATATCTATTATATATACTGTGTCTGTGTCATTTGCGAAAAGATATGTTCCCATAGCGAGACCTACTGGATGTATTAAATCTTCTTCGCTTTTTTCTTCTCTTATGTTAGTGTTATATTCTAATGTTTCTTCATTTAATGAAAAATTTAATTCGGTTTCTTCTATATATTTAGGTAACTCAAATTTATTTTCTTCATTATTAGAAGTATCTATTTTTTCTTGATCATTATTACTTGGTTTAAAGTCAACATTTCCCTTAGGTGTTTCAATATATGCTTTAAAAGTGTTGTCAGTATTATTTAGTTTATCTCTTATAAGGCTAAATAATAGTTCTTCTAAAGTTTCCATTTTACTAAATTTTATATCTTGTTTAGTTGGGTGTATATTGACATCTATTATAGTGGGGTCTGTATTTATGGTTATTACTACTACTGGATATCTATTTTCTGCTAGAAATGTATGATATGCGTCTTTTATTATTCTTGTGACATAAGCATTTGTTACTATTCTACCGTTTACTAATGTTGTCATATTTGTTTTAGTACTTTTGTTTATGTTTATATTACTTATGTATCCATCTATTTCATAGTCTAGATTTTCTCCTTCAATGTGTACCATGTTTTTACTTACATTATAGCCATATATTTCATGAATTGTTTTTAATAAATCATTAGATCCGCTTGTTTTAAGTATTTCTTTTTCGTCACATTTTAGTGAGAAACTTATATGCGGGTGTGATAAACTCAGTTTTTCAATAAGTGCTGTTACATTATTTAGTTCTGTGTAATAACTTTTCAGAAATTTTAATCTTGCTGGTGTATTAAAAAATAGATTCTTTACTGTTATTGTTGTTCCTTCAGAGATTCTGCCAGGCCCAGTTTCAATTAATTTTCCACCTTTTATATATACTCTAGTTTTTGTATTCCCATCACTAGTGTTTAATTCTATTTCGCTTACACTTGCGATAGAAGGCAGTGCTTCACCTCTAAATCCTAAAGTATTTATAAAGAATAAATCATTTTCATTTCTTATTTTACTTGTGGCATGAGGAGTAAATGCTAAAGTGGCATCACTTTCGTCCATACCACGCCCATTATCAATTACTTTTATTTCCTTTATACCAGCATTTATTAATTCAACTTTAATATTAGTACTTTTTGCATCTATACTATTTTCTACTAATTCTTTTACTACAGATGATACTCTTTCAACTACCTCTCCAGCGGCTATTTTATTTGAAAGGACTTCATCCATTATTTTTATTACACCCATAATTTTACCTCACTTCTAAATCATTTTATTTCTTTTAGATATAACCCTTTTATCTATTACATAAACTGTAAATTCAGCATTATTAGGTACTTTTATAAATCCTAATCCTTCTATAACAATATCTTCATTATCATTAATAATCATATTAGATTTTTCATATATTCTTAGTTCATCACTTGTAGTTATTTTTATTTTTTTATAGTTCAGTTCATTTTTTAGATAAAATATTAAGTTTATTATTTTGTCACTTGTGTTATCTATTCTAATTATATTATTTATTATAATTGTAAAGTTTGGTCTTAAATGATATATTTTTGGTTTTATTTCTTTTTTTGGTAATATACTTTTATATTCTTTTATACTTATAAAGTTAGGAATAGAGTTTTCATTTATAAAACCTGGGGTATCTATTAAAGTTAATTTATCATCTAATTTTATATTAATTAATTCAGTAGTTGTGTTTGGTACTGGGCTAGTTGTAATAATTCCATATTTCCCTTTAAGTTTTAA
>CAOJDZ010000089.1 GCA_948433815.1 uncultured Clostridia bacterium | reverse complement strand
ACAGTAACATTAGATAATGCATGTAGTTTAGCTGAAAACTAGGAGGCAACATGATAAATGAAAAAATAATAAACAATAAAATAGGAAAAAACATAAAAAAATATAGAATGTTATACAGTATCAATTATCATAATTTAACCCAAAAAGATTTGGCCGAAAAAATAGGAGTATCAGTTTCCCTAATAGGCGGATTAGAAAGTAGAAAAAGTAACGGGGGAATAAGCATATACAATTTATACAAAATAAGTGAAATCTTAAACGTTCCAATAGATAAATTCTTTGAATAGGAAAGTATAGTAAAAATACTTTCTTTTTATATCTTAAAAAACGTTTGAATAACATATAATATTGTGATAAAATAAGTTTGGCTTTAAAAATAATCACTTTTGAGAATTACTTTTACTAGTGCTTACTATAAACTGTAGGTGTAAAAGTTTGGAATCAAAAGGAAGTAAAAACGAAAGGAAGAGTGAAATTATGACAGAAGATAAAAAAGTCATAGCAAAAAGCTATTTATTAGAAGCTGGTGTACATTTTGGTCACCAAACAAAAAGATGGAATCCTAAAATGGCAGAATACATTTATACTGCTAGAGATGAAATCCATATCATCAACTTAGAAAAAACTGTTGAAAAACTACATGAAGCTTATGCCGCATTATTTAAAGCCTGTGAAAATGGTGGTAAAGCATTATTTGTAGGAACAAAAAAACAAGCACAAGAAGCGAGTATAGAAGAAGCAACTCGTTGTGGAAGTTACTATGTAACTGAACGTTGGTTAGGAGGAACACTTACTAACTTCAAAACAATAAGAGAAAGAATAAACCGTTTATCAGAAATCGAAAAAATGCAAAACGAAGGTAAATTTGAATTACTTCCTAAAAAAGAAGTGTCAAAATTACAAAAAGAATATGATAAATTAAATAAAATTTTATGTGGTATTCGTGAGATGACAAAATTACCACAAGCATTAATCATAACCGATCCTCGTATTGAAATAAACGCAATAAGAGAAGCAAGAAAATTAGGAATACCTGTATTTGGTATAGTTGATACTAACAGCAACCCTGATGATGTAGATTATGTAATACCTGGTAATGATGACGCTGTTCGTGCAGTTAAAGTCGTATTAGGAGTATTAGCAAATGCAATCTGTGAAGGAAATGGTCTTCCACTAGAAGATTATGTAACTGAAGAAGAATTTGCAAAACCTAAAAAACAAAAAGAAAATAACAAAAAAGAAGAAATAAAAATCATAGAAAAAGAAGTAGAAACTGCTGAAGAAGTAGTTGAAGAATCTATTGAACCTGAAGAAAACACTGACTTAGAAGATATGAAATTAGCTGATTTAAAAGCTTTAGCAAAAGATAAAGGTGTTAAAGGTTATTCATCAATGAAAAAAGATGAACTAATTAATGCTTTAAAATAAAGGAGATTATTATGGATATAAAAGCTAGTGATGTAAAAGCACTACGTGATATGACAGGTGCTGGAATGTTAGATTGTAAAAAAGCACTAACAGAATCAAATGGGGATATGGATAAAGCAGTTGACTATCTAAGAGAAAAAGGAATCAGTAAAGCTGCAAAAAAAGCTGATAGAATTGCTGCCGAAGGATTGTCTAATATATATATTGATGGAAACAAAGCGGTGATACTTGAAGTAAATGCTGAAACTGACTTCGTTGCTAAAAACCAAGAGTTCAATAACATGGTTGATGCGATAGGTAATCGTCTATTAAAAAGCGATGCAACTTCTCTAGAAGATGCATTAGCACTTGATGTAGATGGAAAAACTATAAATGACTTAATCGTTAATGAAACAGCAACTATAGGAGAAAAATTAAGTTTTAGAAGATTTGAAATCGTTAATAAAAATGATGATGAAGTATTTGGAAGTTACCTTCATATGGGTGGAAGAATTGCTTCATTAATAGTACTAAAAGGAACTGATGAAAATATAGCTAAAGATGTAGCAATGCAAGCAGCAGCTATGAGACCAGAACACGTAAGACGTGAAGAAGTTCCAGCAGAAAAAACTGAACATGAAAGAAGTGTATTAACTGAACAAGCTCTAACTGAAGGGAAAAAACCAGAATTTATGGATAAGATTATTGAAGGAAGACTTGATAAATTCTATTCTGAAATTTGCTTAATCGAGCAAACATTCGTAAAAGATTCTGACCTTACAGTAAAGGCTTACCTTGAAAAGAATAACAGTGATGTTATTAAAATGGTACGTTACGAAGTTGGTGAAGGAATAGAAAAAAGAAGCGAAAACTTTGCTGACGAAGTTAGAAGTCAAATAGAAAATGCTTAATTTATAAGCTAAATTATACTAGGGAATTTCCCTAGTTTTTTTCTTGTCAAAAAAATGTAAAATTTCATAATTTTAATCTTTACAAAAGAATATAACTAGAGTAGAATAGTGGTAGATAGTGGAAAGAAGTGGAAGAAAGTGGGGGATTTAAAATGTTGATAGGCGAATTTCACCACACAATTGATGAAAAAGGCAGATTAATTATCCCTTCTAAATTCAGAACGGATTTAGGTAGTGAATTTATCGTTACAAGAGGGTTAGATAGATGCTTATTCGTATATTCCAAAGAAGAATGGGAAAAAATAGTTAACAAATTAAGTTCTCTTCCTTTCACAAAAAAAGACGCTCGAGATTTTTTAAGATTTTTCTTAAGCGGTGCTACTGTCTGTGAATTCGATAAACAAGGTCGAATCAATATTACCTCACCATTGGTCGGATACGCCGGTTTAACTAAAGATTGTGTAATAATCGGCGTAAACGAACGATTAGAAATATGGGATGAGGCTGCATTCAATAATTTCTTAACCACAAACGAAGAAAACTTTAGTGAATTAGCAGAAAATCTATTTGAGTTTGGTGATTTTAATGCATAAAAGCGTATTATTAAAAGAAAGTATTGAAGGATTAAATATAAAACCAGATGGAACATATATAGATGCAACATTAGGATTCGCTGGTCATTCAGGGGAGATTTTAAAGAGATTAGAAACTGAGGGGTTCCTATTCGCCTTTGATCAAGATGAGACTGCAGTAAACTATAGTAGTGAAAAACTAAAAACTATAGGAAATAATTTTAAAATCTTTCATACAAATTTTAAAAACATGAAAGATTACATAAGCGTTAAAGTTGATGGAATACTTTTTGATTTAGGAGTAAGTAGTCCTCAACTAGACGACGCAGAAAGAGGTTTCAGTTTTCATAAAGACGCGCCTCTAGATATGAGAATGGATAAAAGACAAGAATTAAATGCTTACAAAGTTGTAAATGAATATCCATATCAAAAATTAGTGGACATATTATTTATATATGGAGAAGAAGCAAATGCAAAAAGCATAGCAAAAGGAATATTAAATAATAGACCAATAAACACAACTCTAGAACTAGCAGAAGTCATAAAAAATAATGTGCCAATAAGTTATAGAAATAAAAGTAATCCATGTCGCCGTACATTTCAAGCGATAAGAATTGAAGTAAATAACGAGTTAGGTATATTAGAAAGCAGTTTAAAAAGTGCATTTGATTTACTAAGTAGTGGTGGAAGACTATGTGTAATAACATTTCATTCATTAGAAGACAGAATAGTAAAAAATTTATTCAAAGAATTATCTAGTGATAATATTTTAGCAAAAAAACTTCCAATAGTTCCAGATGAAATGAAAGCAAAAGCAAAATTAATTACACAAAAAGGTATCGCGCCAAGTAATGAAGAACTGAGTGAAAATAACAGAAGTAGAAGTGCAAAATTAAGAATAATAGAAAAAATATAAAAAGGGTGATAATAATGGCAAAGAAAAAGAAAACTACATTTTTAAAAGGTGAAAAAATACTTTATTTTCTAATTGGACTTTTAATAATTGGAAATATATTAGGTCAATCATTTTCTATGGCCTTATTATCTAAAACTAATATAGAAGTAGAAAGTATGAAGAAGAAAATTTCTAAACAAGAAAATTTAAACCAAAGTTTAGAAATGAAAATAAATGAACTCGCTTCTTTAGAAAATGTAGAAGCGGTTGCAACTACTCTTGGTTTAGAGTATAATAATAATAACATTATAGTAGTTGGAGACAATTAATAAGAGGTGTTTTAGTGAAAAAAGCAAGAACTGTAAAAATTAGCAAGTTATTTGTATTAGTTGTTGTTTTTTTATTTGTAATAATAATTGGAAAATTATCTTATGTAGTTCTGAGTAAAGAAGTAGATGGAGTAGACTTAACCGCATTTGCATCTAAAAGAAAT
>CAOJDZ010000088.1 GCA_948433815.1 uncultured Clostridia bacterium | reverse complement strand
TTTACAAATAGTAGACTTTATGAAAGTGAATTATCCTAAGATTAAAGGTTTTAATAGACCTGGAATATATAGGATGAAACAATTTTATGAAACATACAAGGATAATTTAATTGTCTCGCCACTGGTGAGACAAATTAGCTGGACTAATAATTTGATTATTTTAAGTTCTACTAAAACTATAGAAGAAAAAGAATTTTATATTAGACTTTGTATTAAATATAATTATTCTAAAAGAGAATTAGAAAGACAAATTAAAAGTGGTTATTACGAAAGATACTTATTATCTCCTAATAATATAAAACAGCTTAATTTTAAAGGTAATTTGAATACTAAAATATTAGATACTTATAGTTTGGAATTTTTAAATTTACCTAGTAATTATTCTGAAAAAGACTTGAAGACTGCTATTATAAAGAATTTAAAACTTTTTATTCTTGAAATAGGAAATGATTTTGCTTTTTTAGGAGAAGAGTTTCGTGTTAATGTAGGAGGAGAAGATTATTATATAGATTTACTTTTCTATAATAGAAAACTTTCTTGTTTAGTAGCATTTGAATTAAAACAAGGTCCTTTTAAGCCAGAATATGTATCAAAGATGAATTTTTATTTAGAAGCTTTGGATAAAGATGAAAGAGAAATAAATGAGAATCCTAGTGTAGGAGTAATATTATGTAGTGATAAAAATGAAACAATAGTTAATTATTCTTTATCTAGAAGTATTTCTCCAACATTAGTTTCAAAATATAAATTAGAGTTAATTGATAAAAAGTTATTAGAAAGAAAAGTAGAAGAAATAAAGAATTCTTATAAAGAGAAAATATAAAAAAAGAGGTGTATTTATGAATTTAAAAGATTTATATATTAATTATTTTGTTAGTAAGGGGCATAAGCAGATACCTAGTGCTCCAGTGGTGCCTGAAAATGATCCGTCAGTTTTGTTTAATACTGCTGGGATGCAACCTTTAATTCCTTATTTAATGGGACAAGTTCATCCATATGGAACAAGGCTTGTTGATTATCAGAAATGTATAAGAACAAATGACTTAGAAGAAATAGGGGATACTACACATCATACATTTTTTGAAATGTTAGGAAACTGGAGTTTAGGTGATTATTTTAAAGATGAGTCTATAGAATTTAGTTTTGAATTTTTAACTAAGGTTTTAAATATTCCAGTGGAGAGACTTGCAGTTACTGTTTTTGCTGGAGATGATAGTATAGATTTTGATAGTGTTAGTTATAATAAATGGAAAAGTCTTGGAATAAAAGAAAGCAGAATAGCTAGAACTGTTAAAGATAATTTTTGGATAGCTGGTGAAACTGGTCCATGTGGTAGTGATACTGAAATTTTCTATTTTAGAAGTGATGATCTAATACCAGAAGTTTTTGATCCTCTTGATGATAGATGGGTAGAAATTTGGAATAATGTGTTTATGGAATATCATAAGGATGAGAATGGTAAAGTAACATTTTTGCCTAAAAAGAATGTTGATACTGGTATGGGAGTAGAAAGAACTACTGCGATTTTAGAGGGTGTTAATGATAACTATCTATCTAGTATTTGGAAAGATGTTATAGATTTAATAGCTAGTATAAGTGGACTTAGTTATGAAGGTAACCAAAAAAGTATGAGAATAATTGCGGACCATATTAGAACCGCAGTGTTTATAAGTGCTGATCCTGCGGGGATTAAACCAAGTAATACTGATCAAGGTTATATATTAAGAAGACTTATTAGACGTGCGATTAGACATGCTAAAAATTTAGGAATAGATATTAATAGTGATTGGGAAAGTAAAATTGCATTACTTATAATAGATAAGTATAAGGATTATTATAGTGAATTATTAGATAACAAAACAGTTGTTTTAGATGTTTTAAAGAATGAAAAAATTAAGTTTAATAGAACTTTAGAGAAAGGTATTCGTGAATTTGAGAAAGTGGTTAGTAATAATAATATGATAGACGCTACTACTGCATTTCATTTATATGATACTTATGGTTTTCCTATAGAACTAACAGTGGAACTTGCTAGTGAAAAAGGAATAAGTGTTGATGTATCAGGATTTCATAATAAATTTAAGGAACATCAAGAGTTATCTAGAACAGCTTCTCAAGGTAAATTTAAAGGTGGTCTAGCTGGAAATGGTGAAGTGGAAACTAAATATCATACTGCTACACATTTACTTAATGCGGCTTTAAAAGAAGTTATTAATAAAGATGTGCATCAAAAGGGAAGTAATATCACTAGTGAAAGAATGCGTTTTGATTTTTCTTGCGATCATAAGTTAAGCGATGAAGAGAAACGTGATGTTGAAAACTTAGTTAATAAATGGATTAGTGATGGCTTAGAAGTAAAATCACAAGAGATGAGCAAGGAAGAAGCGATTAAAAGTGGTGCTGAATGTATGTTTATAGAAAAATACCCTAATATTGTAACTGTTTATAGTATAGGAGATGTTTCTCATGAACTTTGTGGTGGACCGCATGTAAAAAATACTAAAGAACTTGGTACTTTTAAAATAATGAAAGAAGAGAGTTCTAGTACAGGTGTGCGTAGAATAAAGGCTGTGCTTATAGATGAAGAATAATATATTTGATTTAACACTAGAAAAATTAGAGGAAGTTTTAGTAAGTAATGGTTTTAAAAAATTTAATGCTACTCAAGTATTTGAAGGTATTTATAAAAGAAAAGTGGATAATTTTGATGATATAAATAATATTAGTAAAAATCTTAAATCTTTTTTAAATGAAAATTATGAAATAAAATATTTGAGTGTTTTAGAGTGTTTGAAGAGTAAAGATACAAATAAGTATCTTCTAGAAACTAATGAAAGCAGCATTGAATGTGTTTTAATGAAGCAGTATTACGGGAATAGTTTATGTATTAGTACTCAGGTAGGCTGTAATATGGGATGTGCATTTTGTGAAAGTGGCAAATTAAAATGTGTCAAGAATTTGACACCTGGAGAAATTGTTTTACAGGTTTTGACAATTGAAAAATATGGAAATATTAGAATCGATAATGTAGTTATTATGGGGATTGGAGAACCTTTTGATAATTATGATAATTTAATTGATGCTTTAAATATTCTTGTATGTCCTAAGGGGATTGACCTTGGAAGTAGAAAGATAACTGTTTCTACTTGTGGAATTATTCCTAAAATACATGCATTTGCTGATTTACATATTCAAGTAAACTTGGCTATTAGTTTACACGCTCCAACAGATAAAATAAGAAATAAACTTATGCCTATTAGTAAGGTTTATAATATGAATGATTTAATGAAAGCGGTAGATTATTATATTTCAAAAACTAATAGACGTGTTACGATGGAGTATATAATGTTAGATGGAATTAATGATAGTGAAGAATGTGCACAACTTTTATCAAAATTATTAAAGGGTAAACTTGTTTATGTTAATTTAATTCCTTATAATAGTACAAGTAGTAGTGAATTTAAGCGTGCTAGTAAAAATAAAATAGAAAAATTTTATGACATATTAAAGAAGAATGGAATTAATGTGGTTACTAGAAAAGAAATGGGTAAAGATATTAAAGGTGCTTGTGGTCAACTTAAAGCAAGTTATGATAATAAACAATGACAATACAGGAAACAAAAGATATAATTAATTTTATAGAAGAAGGAAAGGTAAATATAAGTGATAGATGGTATTATCATTTTTCTCCTTTTGATTTAGAAAAGTATAGAGATATTTTGACTTCTGGGATTAAGTCAAGATTCAGTAAAAATGGAAAAATTGGTTTAGATTATTCATGGAATGGGAATTTCTATATAAGTGTAACAAAAAGACCTAATTTAGAACAATCTTCTAATATGCCTTCTGTATATTCTTTATTTTATCCTCAATCACCTATGTTTATAATAGATGAAAATATAAAATCAATTAAATGTAGATATGTGGATTATTTGAATTTTTTATCTGTACTTTTATCTAATTCTATTTTACCTTTTAGATTTAGTGATTATATAGATGAGTGGCATGTTTTTAATATTATCAAACCTCAAGATATAATTGGGTTACAGTATGCTATTAGTAGTATTTTATTTTATGATATAAATAATTTAAGAATACTTATTGATATTGTAAAATTATTGGATGAAATAGGAATTGATTTACCTATATATGATTTTGAAACTTGTAAAGAAATTAATAAAAAAAAGTGTTTGGAACTTAAATTATTAGATTGACATTAAAATTAATAGTAATTTGAGTTTAGGTAAAAATAAATATTGACATGAAAAAAGATGAAATTGTTAA
>CAOJDZ010000087.1 GCA_948433815.1 uncultured Clostridia bacterium | reverse complement strand
GACTTATTACTAATATACTTAATACTCCTACTTTTGTTTTTATTACTTTTTTCATACTCTACCTCTCTATACTTATACTCTAACAAACATTTTACTAGTTTTACTTATTAGTGTCAATAACTAATTATTTGTGTCACTAACTATTTATTGATAAAAAAACATTGTTATAGTAATAGTTTGTTCTAAAATAATTAAATAATTCATATTAATTATTAGAGGTGAAGTATGAATAAAGGTATAATTAAAGCTTATGCGATGAGTTTAACTCCAAGTAAAGTTAAAGAGTTTGCATTAAAGGAAGGTATTTCTATTAGTGATGAAGAAGCGGTTTTATTTATAGATACTATAAGAGAAAATGCTGACTATATATTAGATGGTCACGCTTTAGAAGTTATTGAATCTAAAAAGCATATGATGAGTGAAGACGCTTATAGTAAGTTATTAGAGTTATTTAATAAATATAAAAAGTTTATAGATTAATATAGTCTATAAACTCTTTTTTTCTTATCATTTCGATTTCAAATTTATATGGCGGGTATTCATTTTTCTCATTTCTGTTAATCCAAGGTGTTTCTAGTATTTTAGGTATATTATCAAGTCTTTCATTATAAACAACATTTAATAATTTTTCAAATCCAATAGTACCATAACCAAAGTTTGCATGTCTATCTTTATGACTTCCTACTCCATTTTGTGAATCATTAATATGAATGCATTTTATTTTGTCTATACCTATTTTCTCATCAAATTCGTCTAGGAATTTATCAAAGTCTTTTATGTCCCATCCTGAATCATTTATATGGCATGTATCTAAACATACAAATACTTTCTTTTTTATATCTTCATCTAATAAATTTATAATAGAAGCTAAATCATCAATAGAAGTACCTACTTCAGTTCCTTTTCCACTCATGTATTCTAATAATAAATTTATATTATCCAAGTCTTTTAATGCTTTATTTAGGCCATTAGCAATGTTTTTTATTCCTGTTTCTCTATCAAGTGTGGTGAATGAACCTGGGTGAAGTACTAAACTTCTTATATCTAATTCTATGCATCTTTTTAGTTCTTTATTTAGAAAATCTATATAGAATTCATATTTATCTTCATCACTATTATTAGCTAGGTTTATTATGAATGGAGCATGTACTACACATTTGTCTTTATCGATTCCTTTTTCTTTCATAAGACTATGTGCTTTTTCTGTTAAAACTGGGTCTACATCAAATCTCGCTGTTCCGCGGTTACTACCTGTATAGAACATAAATGAATTTGAACCATAACTTAAACTTTCTTCAACTACTCCTAAAAGTTGTTTATCTTTTAAATAACTTGTATGACTTCCTATATAAAGCATAATATACCTCTTTTCTACATAAGATTATAGCAGATTTAGATTGACTAAACCAGTATTTTATGGTAAATTATTATAGAAGTTTAAGGAGGCAATTTATAATGGCTAAAAATATATCAAATAGAAAAAATATGAGTTCAAATAATAGACCTTTCTCATTAAAGGCTACTAAGAAAACTCAAAAAGTAAATCTTCAAACTGTTAAGTTAGATGGTAAGAAAGTTAGAATGTCAGCTAAAGAATTAAGAAGTTTAGAAAAGTAAAATATTCGGGTAACCCCCGAATATTTTTTATACTCCCATAGTTGAAGTTTCAGGTAAAGTTGAACCTCCATCAATTACTATTCCTTGTCCAGTTATGTAACTAGATTCTTCGCTTCCTAGAAATGCGGCTAGTTCACCTATTTCTTCTATATTAGCAAGTCTTTTTAGAGGTATAGCACTAGCGATTCCATCAATTACACTATTAGGGTTTGATGCATCACTTTCTATAGCCATTCCTTCTACTAGAGGTGTTTTAACGTATCCAGGCATTATTGCATTTACTCTTATATTTATGCTTGCTAGTTCTGCGGCTAAACTTTTTGTAAAACCTAATACAGCCGCCTTTGTTGTTGCGTATGCTACTTCTCCTGGGTCAGCGACCATTGGTCCAGTTACGCTAGACATATTTACTATAGTGCTTTTTTCTTCTTTTTTAAGATATGGTAAAACTATTTTAGTTGTATTCCATACTCCATTAATATTAATGTCAAAATGATAATTCTTTTGATCATCTGTCATATTTTCAAATGTTTCTAATTTACAAACGCCAGCATTATTTACTAATACATTAATTTTTCCAAATTTAGTAATAGCATCTTCAGTAGCAGCTTTTATTTCATTAATATTTCTTATGTCTACTTTGTAGGCTAGTACATTTTCATTATTCATTTCTATTACTTTATCATCATAATCAAGTACTATAACTTTTGCTCCATATTTAAGAAATACGTTTACTATTCCCCTACCTATTCCTTTGTAACCACCTGTGATTAAGGCTACTTTATTTTCTAATTTCATTTATTATCCTCCTAGTGTTATTATACTATTATTTACTATTTTAGTAAATTTATTTATGTTTTCTGTTGACAAATAATTGTACGCATATTAACTTTATAATACTAAAAAGGAGTTGTTATATGTATTATGATAAAACTAATGAATTAAGTTTTGTTTCTAAATTACCTAAAAACAATTATTATTCATATGAGTTTATATTTGATTTTAAATTTAGTTTATGTGAAGAGAAAGATATTATATATAATAATGATGGCACGTTTAATAGAGTTAGAATTAGCGAGAATATATTTGTGAATATTTCTAAAGATGAATTAAACAAAAATATGATTTCTTTTCTTAATAAAAAGATTGGTACTTATATAACACATATAGAAAGCGGTCAAAAAATTTATATTGGTGAAGATTTGCCTGGAGAATATACTTATTCTCGTTCAAGTCAATCATTAACTATTTATAAGAAATATATTAAGGCTATTATTATAAATTATTTAGATGATATTATAAAGTATTCTTACAATAGAAATTATGAAGCAAATTATAAAATTAAGCATCTCATTGATGCTAAATTTGGGTTTTATCGTTATAAAATAAAGTTTTCTATTAATTTAAATGAAAAAGAAGAATTTTTTGAAGCAGTTGTACTTTTAAGAAATGACGCTGATAAGAAGAAATATTTATATAATATTTTAGGTATTAAAAATTGATTGACTAGCCGTCTAAGGCTTCCAACTATTTTTAGTTCAGCCATGGGGACGTACTGTCAATCAATATATTTAGATTATATCATATTTTAGTGGTACTGTAAATACCAGTTCTTATTTTTTGCTTTGTTAGCTAAAACTAGCTACTGTACATTTACCACTTTCATTATTAATTGTTGCGCCTAGTCTTCTGCCATTTTTATCTACCCAAGTATAACTAGTAGATTTTTGAGATTTACTTGATAGATTCCCTTCGCCACCAAGTTTTTCTACTAAGCCTTCATATGTTATTCCTTCATTTAGTAATTGTTGAAGTTCACTTTGACTAGGTAATGTAATTTTGTCATCTTTAATAGATTCTTTATTAATTGTTGCTTGAATTGTAATATCATCATCACTATATTTTTTGAAAGTTATCCAGTTTTTAGAATCAAATTTCCAGATTGGGTCACTTCCAATCATAGCGTCAGTAGTAGATTCAAAGCCTATAATATCATTAATTTCTTCTATTGTATTCGTAGCTTCAATTTGTTTCATACATTCTACTATAGTGCAGTTTGACTTAACTTCTTCTTCCTTTTTTTCATCCATTTTTTCTTCTGTACAACCTGTTATAGTAAGGGTTAGTATCACTAATATAAATCCTGTTACTAATTTTTTTAATTTCATTTTATTCTCCTCCTAATTCTTTCTTTTTTTGTTTTAATTTAGATGTGTATGTTGCGGATAACATTAACATTCCAAATGTTCCAAATAGAAATATAAAATATATGATTGCGACCATAGATGTTGATTTTATACCTTCCTCGTTAGCATATAACTTATTATTTGATAAAAGTGCTTTTACACTTTTTCCTTTATAATAACCTGTTAAAGTATGAACATTATGTAGTTCATATTCTTTTCCTTCATATTTTACCATAACTGTATTAAACGTAGTTTTATTATGAGTTTTTTTATTTACTACTTCTCTACTACTCGTATTAGTTACTGTTGCCATAACCTCTTCATAACTAATATTTTGATTATTCATTAAAAACCAGAAGATGACAGTCAAAATAAAACAAACTATAGTTAATCCCCACATAAGCGCAACTTTATTTTTCATAATTAATCTTGTATGATATATATAGTCAGTTTACAAGAGAGATTTTGTATATTATTACTGA
>CAOJDZ010000086.1 GCA_948433815.1 uncultured Clostridia bacterium | reverse complement strand
TTTTACTCCAATTGCTTTTAAACCTCTAGCCGCTTCTTCTATTTCGTACATAAATTTTCTAAAAGTTACACTTGTTCCATAATACTCATACGCTAGATTTGTAGGATATTTTAAAGCTGCATCCTTAATAAATTCCCATAACATCAAATCTGGATAATTTAGAGTCTTAGGAACACCTTCATCATAAAAATCTATCCAAGGCTTATCTATACTAAAATTTTGTTGTTTTAAAAACTTTTTCATCATTCTCTCCTTTCTATCATTTATAGTTTTAATACTAATACTTAATCTTATATTTATAAGGTTCACATATAATACTACCTTTTCTTATGTTGTATTTTAAAAGTTATTGATAAAAGTAATTTAATTGGTAAAAATCTACTAAAAAAGAATGCCAACTTTGATGAAAGTCCTGGAATAATTACAAGTTTCTTCTTAAACATCTTTTTAATAGCGTACTCTGAAACATACTCACTACTTAAAGATTTAACACTAAAATGTCCTCCAGCAACTTTATTAAAATTAGTATTAACAGGTCCAGGACACAAAACTGAAATATTAACGTCTTTATTCTTTCTTTGTAGTTCTTTATAAATTCCTAAAGTATAACTTCTAACATAACTTTTAGTCGCATAATATGCACTTAGCATTGGTCCTCCTGGCATAAGCCCAGCAAGTGAAGCTACATTTAAAATATATGAATTATGAACCCCTTCCATATATTGTAAGCACGTTCTAGTAATTTTATGAAGACAAATTACATTTAATTTAATCATTTCTATTTCTCTATCTTCGTTTATTTCATCATAAAATCCAAAGGCACCAAATCCAGCGTTATTTATAACCACTTCTGGCTTCTCTTCTAAAATAAAATCACATAACTTATCTACATCATTTTCTTTTCTTAAATCTGAGACAAATATTTTAGAGTTTTTTACATTCTTACTCGCAAGTTCTAACTTTTCTTTATCGCTAGAAACCATTATAACTTGATAACCTAAACTACTTAAATATTTTGCCATATCTTTACCTATTCCACTTGATGCACCTGTTATTAAACATTTCATAATTTCACCTATCCTAAAAATATTTTATCACTTTATAGAAATTAAAAAAAGTGGAACAAATCCACTATCCTAATGCAACATCTAAAACCATCATAACTGAAAAACCTATAAGAGTAAAAAATGCCATTAAATCCTTCTTTTTATTACTTTGACTCTCAGGTATTAGTTCTTCAACAACTACATATATCATCGCCCCTGCAGCAAAACATAAGAAGAACGGTAATACACTTTGAATTTTACTTACAAGAATTGCACCTATAACACCCGCTATTGGTTCAACAATACCACTTAATTGACCATATAAGAATGACTTACTTCTACTATAACCTTCTCTTCTTAAAGGTAAACTAACAGCACTCCCTTCAGGAAAATTTTGTAAACCTATCCCTAAAGCAAACACTAAAGCTGCGACTAAAGTAACTTCATTCATATTATAAATTAAAGATCCAAATGCAACACCCACAGCTAAACCTTCAGGAATATTATGAAGTGTAATACTTGTAATAAGAAGAATGCTTCTTTTAAATCCATCTTTATTCTCTTTTTTTAATTTTTTCATTAAATTATTACATATTTTATCTCCAATATATAGTACTATACCACCAGATAAAAATCCTAAAGCTGCGACTAGCCATGCATTCTTACCTAACTCTTCTGCCAAACTAATACCTGGCGCTAATAAAGACCAGAAAGAAGCAGCAATCATAACACCCGCAGCAAAACCAAGCATCGCATCCATTACATTTCTATTAACTTTCTTAAAAAAGAAAACTAAACTTGCTCCAAGTGCTGTAACACTCCATGTAAACAAAGTAGCAAATAAACTCAAAATAACTGGATTCATTTCTAATAACTTATCTATCATAAAACACCAACCCAGTTATAATCTATGTGAATAAACCTACATTGTATAGGTTAATACCTAAATTTCTTTCTTAATCATACTTGTTTTTCTACTATTAAAATCCTTTAAAAATTTCACAATATAATTTGTAACCTCTTCTTTTCTTTTACTTGTAAACACATTATGATTGACACCCTTAACAATTAAAAGACATTTATATTTTGATTTTACACTTTTAAAAACATATTCTGAACTACTAATTGGAACTACATTATCTTTAGTTCCTTGAATTATTAAAGTAGGAATATTAACATTTAAGGGAGCATTATAATAATTTCTAACTAAATGTACAAACTCAATATAAGCACTTGGTGTCATTTTAACAAATTTACCAAATAAATTATCAAGTTTATATTCTTTTGCTATATCTATTCCACTTTTAATAGATTCTATCACATCAACTTTATCATTTTTAACAGCCAAATAATGAAACGCAGGAGCCGCCAAAACTAATTTTTTAACTTCTTTATATTTAGAAGCCACATGACAAGCGATAACTCCACCCATACTATGTCCCACAACATATATTTCTTTATATCCATAATTAATAAGTAACTCTACACGCTCTTCAGCACTTCTAATAAAATCCTCATGCTTAATTCTATCATTACCAAGATCATGTCCTGGTAAAGTAAAAGTAAAAACATCGTACCACTTTTGAAACTCCAAATTATTAGATAAATACTCTAAATCAAAAGGACCACCACTAAAACCATGAATTATTAAAATTGCTTTTCTAAAAATCATTTTTATCATTCCTTACTATAATTTTAACATATTAACATCAATTTAAATAAACATATGCAGAATATTTTGAAATTTTAACATTTTTTATGTATAATTATATTTAGGTGATAGTATGAAGAAAGAAAAGAACAAATATGGGATATTAATTATAAGTATAATTTCATTAGTAATATTAACTGCTTTATCGATTTTAATCTATAAGAAATTTGAAGACAATAGTAGTAAACCTACAGATAGTGAAAGATTTAAAGAAGAATATAAAAATGTCCCAGATGATAATTTATTCGTTTATACAAGTAGTGAAGACATAATTAAAATATTAGAAAATGGTACAGGTGTAGTATATTTAGGATTCCCAGAATGCAAATGGTGTCAGGCATATGTTCCTATTTTAAATGAAGTTGCTAAAAATGAAGGAATTGAAAAAATACATTATTTAAATATTCTTGAAGATAGAAAAAATAATACAAGTGATTATCAAAAAATAGTAGAAATTTTAGGAGACAATTTACTTTACGATGATGAAGGTAATCATAGAATTTATGTTCCAGATGTTACTGTTGTTAACAAAGGAGAAATAGTAGGGCACGATAATGAAAGTTCATTAGTAACTGAAGAAGACGGAACACCTGAAACTTATTGGACAACAGAAAAGAAAGAAGCACTAAAAACAAGATTAAAAAGTTATATAGATAAAATTGATAAAAGTATTTGTACAAGTTGTTAAACGAGCGAAATATCTCGTTTTTTGTATGTAAATAATTAACAAAAAATGTTAATAATCTAAAAAGAAAGTGATATAATATATATTAAGAAGGTGAGCATATGAAAAAAGAAAAAATGAAAATTTTAACTGCTCTAGGAACAGGAGCAATAATTGGAGGTCTCGCAGGAGTTTTATTTGCACCTAGAAAAGGTAGCGAAACAAGAGAAAAAATTAAAGAAAGTTTTATCGATTTAAAAATTAAACTTCAAGGACTTGATAAAAAAGACATTAAAAATTACATTGAGAAAAAATTAGATGATTTAGATATCGAAATAGCAAAATTAGATAGTGAAGTAGAATATAAAAAAGCTAAAAAACAAGCTAAAAAAGTTATCAAGAAGATCAATAAATTAATAAACTATACTAAGAAAAAAGGTATGGACGAATTTGAAGATTTAATTGAAGATTTAAAAGAAAAAGCAGAAGAAATTGGAGAAGAAATATTAACTAATTTAGAAGATTAAAAAAAGCGGCTAACAAGCCGTTTTATTTTTTACCTTTAACAGACGCATACACCATACCCGCTACAAGTGCTAAAATAATTATTATAATAATAGATATCATTAAATCATAATTTCTATAATATTTTACAAGAACATCTTCTATATTATCAACTGGATTACCATTTTCATAAGAAGACACAATAGCTTTTAAAATATTTTCATTAATAATTTCGTCATCTTTATTATATGTAGTAAATTGTACATCTCCAATTACTATAAAAGGTACAGTCGTCACATCTGAATTCATATAATCAATAACATTATCCATAAGTTTAGAGTTCTCTGGATTAGAGCCAACTTCATAAGTTTTTACTTTAAAAAAACTACCATATTCA